>JBEKVU010000422.1:0-4058 GCA_049513775.1 Candidatus Acidiferrum sp. | reverse complement strand
CAACTCGCTCGCCGACCTCGCGAGTACCGCCTTCAGAAGGCCGCGCGCATGAACCGCATTCGCATCATCGCCGTGGTTTTTCTGGCGCTCACCTTCTCCGCGGTATTGCTTGCGGATTTTGTCGCCCCCGCGCCCTACGCCAAGCAATTCCGCGAAGCACCCAACGCCCCGCCCTCGGCGAAACATTTGCTCGGCACGGACGATCTCGGCCGTGACGCCTTTTCGCGCCTCCTCTACGGCAGCCGCGTCTCTCTGCTCCTTGCTCCCGCCGCGGCGCTGCTCTCTACCTTAATTGCCGCGTGCGTCGGGGGCCTCGCCGGCTATCTCGGCGGCTGGTTTGAACGCGCAGCCCTAGTCGCCACCGATCTCTCTCTCTCCTTGCCGTGGCTCTTTCTTCTGCTCACGGTGCGCGCTCTGTTGCCGCTCAATATCGCGCCCATCGCCAGCGTCACCATCACCTTCGCGCTTCTCGGCGTTCTCGGCTGGTCCTCTTCCGGGCGAGTCATCTGTTCTGGCGCCCGCGCCATCCGCCGATCGGATTTCGTGTTGCAGGCGCAAGCGCTCGGCTGCCCGTCGCACCGCTTGTTTTTCAAACAAGTGCTCCCCAATCTACAGCCCATACTCTCTGCGCAGTTCTGGACCTCCATTCCCATCTTCATCATCGCCGAGGCCAATCTGGGCGTTCTCGGGCTGGGCGTTTCGGAGCCTTTGCCCTCGTGGGGAAATCTGCTGCGCGGCTTGGAAAATTGGCCGGAAGTGAAAGCCGGTCCGTGGAAACTCATGCCCATCGTCCTGCTGGTAGCCGTCGTAAGTTGCTTTCAACTCGTCTTTCAGAAACGGGAGAACCAGGCATCATGATTCGCCGCTCACTATTTCCTCTCGCGCTGTTCGCGTCTTGCGCGCTATTCGTTTCCCCCGCACACGCACAGTCGGGGGGCGAACTGCGCTTCAGCATCCAGTCCGAGCCGAAGTCCTTCGACCCCATGCTTGCGGACGACGATTCCTCGGAAACCGTGCGCTATCTCACCACCGGCTACCTGATTCGCCTCAATCGGCAGACGCAACAGCTGCAACCGGAAATGGCTACGTCTTGGAAGGTTTCAAGCAACGGCCAATCCATCACCTTCGAACTCCGCGAAGGCGTGCTCTTTTCCGATGGCACGCCCTTTTCCGCCGAAGACGTAGCCTTCACCATGCGCCGGTTGATGGACCCGGCCCTGCATTCTCCGTTTGCCGATCCTTTCCGTTCTTCAGCCGGCGACGTAAAAACCGAAATCAAGAATCTCCATTCCATCACCCTGCAATTTCCCGCGCCCGTCGCCAATCTCGAGCAGCTCTTTGATGGCGTTGCCATGCTTTCCGCCAAGTCTGCGCATAGTGACACGGCGGGGCTCGGACCATTCGTCGTCAGCGAGCACAAGGCCGGCTCGTACATTCTTCTCAAGCGCAATCCCCACTACTGGAAGCGCGATGCCGCCGGAAAGCCTCTGCCCTATCTCGATTCCGTCCGGCTGGAGGTTCAGCAGAATCGCGATCTGGATCTCTTGCGCTTCCGCCGCGGCGAAACCGATATAGTCAACACGCTCGTGGCTGATAGCTACGATCGCCTGGCTGCGGACATGCCCTCTTCGGTGCACGATGCTGGCCCCTCTTTTGACACCGAGCAAATGTGGTTCAATCAGGTGCCCAGCGCTCCGATTCCCGATTACAAAAAAGCCTGGTTCCGCTCGCAAAATTTCCGCCGCGCAATTTCCCAGGCCATCAATCGCGCTGATATGTGCCGCATCGTTTTCAGCGGCCACGCTACTCCGGCCGCTGGCCTGCTCTCTCCTGCCAATCATTTTTGGTTCAATCAAAATCTTCACGCGGAAGTGGCCGATGGTCCGGGCGCGCTGAAGCGCTTGGCCGCGGATGGATTTCATCTGGATAAGGATGTGCTGCGCGATCGCGATGGCCACGCCGTGGAATTTTCTATCATCACCAATACCAGCAATAAACTCCGCGAGCGTCTGGCGGTGCTGATGCAGGACGATCTTGCAAAAATCGGCATTCACTTGAACGTCGTGGCCCTGGATTTTCCGTCGCTGATCGATCGCATCAGCCATAGCTTCGATTACGAAGCGTGTCTGCTTGGGCTGGTGAACGTGGACCTCGACCCCAGCACCCAAATGAACGTCTGGCTCAGCTCCGCCAGCAATCATCAATGGAATCCCGAAGAAAAAGCTCCGGCCACCGAATGGGAAGCCGAGATCGACAAACTGATGCGCGCCCAGGCTTCCACCCCGGATAATAAAAAGCGCAAAGAATATTTTGACCGCGTGCAGGAGATCGTTTACGAACAGGCCCCGTTCATCTATCTCGTTAATAAAAACGCTCTCTCGGCGATTTCGGTCCATGTGCACAACGCTGTCCCGGTGGTGCTGCGTCCGCAGACCTACTGGAATATCGACAGTCTCTATGTAACACCCGCGGATCCGAACGGACGGGACGGTGAATAACCCCGCGGTGAATCACAAAGACGCAATTCTTTCGTTGCACATTTCCGTGGACTATCCCGGAAAACAGAATGTCCTGCGAGACGTTGCGCTGGAGATCGCTGAAGGCGAAATCCTCGGCTTGGTGGGCGAAAGCGGCTCCGGCAAGAGCACTTTGTCGCTGGCGATTCTCGGGCTTCTCGGCTTAAAGGGTGGAACCGCGCGCGGCCACGTGGTTTTTCGCGGCCACGATTTGATGACCCTCTCTAAACGAGAAATGCGCGAAGTTCGCGGCCGCCGTTTGTCCCTCGTTTTGCAAAGCCCGCACGCTTCGCTGAATCCCGCCCTGAAAATCGGCACGCAGCTCACCGAAGCCTGGAAAGCCCACGCGCAAGGCAACCGCATACAATGTCGTCGCGATATTTTGAGCGCGCTGCAAATGGTAAGCCTGGTAGATGCCGAAGCGTTGCTCGATCGTCGCCCTTCTGAACTCAGCGTCGGTCAAGCGCAAAGAGTCTTGATCGCGTTGGCGATTTTGCATCGTCCAGCCCTGCTGATCGCTGACGAGCCCACCAGCGCGTTGGACATGATCACGCAATCGGAAATCCTCGACCTCTTCGCGCAATTGAATCGCGATCTCCGCATGTCCATCTTATTTATTTCGCACGATCTGCTCGCCGTAGCCTCGCTCTGCCACCGCATCGCCATTCTCAAAGATGGCCAACTCATCGAATCCGGCAGCACCGAGTCCGTCTTCAACCACCCGCGCCACGGCTACACCCGCCAGCTGATCGCCGCGTTGCCCTTCGCCCCCGCAATGCTCGAAGAACGCATGACCCGCGAGTAAGGGCCGACACGCTTGCCGAGCCAAGCGTCGGCTACCACCGACTTGGACTTCGTAGGGGCGCAGCATGCTGCGCCCCAGCTTGCACGAGGCGCAGGAGTTTCACGCAGACCGCTTCATTTCCTCCATCAAAAAATCACACGACCTCACACACAACGCCATAATCGTCAGCGTAGGATTCTGGCAAGGATTCGAGGTAAACCCCGAAGCATCCATCACATAAAGATTCTTCACGTCGTGTGTCTGCTGAAATTGCGTCAACACCGATTTTTTCGCATCCGCTCCCATCCGCGCCATGCCAGCTTCATGCAGCGCCCAGCGCGGCGCCGAAGGGTGGGCATAGGTGCGAATGTTTTTCGCGCCAGCCGCTTCGAGCATCTCTCCTGCGGAATCACCCATATCCTCAATCATCGCCCGTTCATTCTCGCCGTCGGACATATGAATCTTAATCACCGGAATGTCATAAATATCTTTCTTCGCGCGATCGAGTTCGACGAAATTGTCCCAGCGTGGCAGCACCTCGCCAAAACCGGTCACATCGAGCGAAGCCCGCGGTTCACGCAGCGCCTTCTTGTAAGCCGCCCCAAAGCCCGGCGCGCCCCAATCAAAATCCGTGCTCGATTCGCACTCGTAACCAAAGCCCCGCAGAAATTTCTTGGAAGCGGGTGCGCCCCTTAAATTGCGAAAACGCGGCACGTAAATGCCCACCGGTTTCACCGGCGCTCCGAGCGCGTGCTTGC
>JBEKVU010000421.1:0-6854 GCA_049513775.1 Candidatus Acidiferrum sp. | reverse complement strand
TCCCACGAGCGCGCACAGCTATCAATCTGCGCTATTTGCGAGCGATGATTTCAAGCTGACCAGGAAAATTACCCTGAACCTCGGGCTGCGTTGGCAAGTGCAATCCGGCTGGGGCGTGAATCGTAATCTGTTTGGCGACTATGATCCGGCGCTGCCTAATTCTGCCGACGGCGGCCAATTCAACGGCTCCATTCTTTTCGGTGGGCAGAGCGACAAGTCCGTCGGCGGAAAGCTCGGCACCCTGAACACCATCGAGGCCGCGGACTATAAGGAGTTTGCTCCGCGCATCGGTATAGCCTGGTCGCCGCGCGATAAGTGGTCCGTGCGTGCCAGTTACGGCATCTTCGATGCACCGCGCGACGCGGAGAACTTCACCGACGGAGCCTTGGGACTAGGCTTCAATCCACATGGCAGCGCGGGATATACCAACGGAGTGTCGGCCTTTAAACTAGCCACGGGACCGGCCCCGGGCACGGTGGTCTTCCCGACGCTGGCCACTCTCTCGCCGGAGATTCAGAACTTCAACTCCGCGGAATATTACCCGCGCAATATCCCCACCACTTACGTCCAGCAATTTCTCTTCAGCATCCAGCATGAGCTTCCGGCCGGTATTTTGCTGGACACCAGCTATGTTTACACCCGCGGTACGAACCTGAATTTCTCCACGGACATTAACCAGGCGCCGGCTTCCGCGCTGGGGTGCACGGGTTACAACTGCGGAAATCCGAATCCCGTGTTCACCGCTATTAGCGCGCAAATCTACGATGGTTGGTCCAACTACAACGCCTTGCAGATTCGTCTGCAAAAGCGAACGTCCTATGGCGTTAGCTTCCAGTTTAATTATGCGCTTTCCAAGTCCCTCGACACCGGAACCGGCAACGGCCATGGCTCCGGCATCGACGCCTACCAGAACGCCTATCTGCCCGGATTGAATTACGGCTTGTCCGACTTTAACTCGACCAACACCTTGGTCGGACAGGTGCTTTACGAATTGCCTTTCGGTGCGGGGCGGCAATTCGCACTACACGGAATTGCCGACGAAATCGCCGGTGGCTGGAGACTCTCGACGCTATTTCAATGGCACTCGGGGACACCGTTCACCCCGGTCATTCAGTCTTCCGTCGCCGACGGGATCGATCCTGGGCTTACACCGTCGTTAAACGCTGGTTCGCTCTTGTACCCGGATCCCAATGGCAAGGCCGGTGTTGCAAATCCTTCCGTCGCGCGCTGGTTTAATCCCACCGCTTTCGCTAACCCGGCGCCTGGGACTTTCGGCGAAGTGGGGCGCAATACGCTGATTGGTCCGGGCTACGCCAATGTGAACTTGAGTTTGGCCAAGGATTTTCGTTTGCCCTGGGAGGGAATGCACCTCGAATTCCGGGCTGACGCTTATAACCTTTTCAACCATACGAACTATCACAACCCCGATGCGGACGTTGCGCAAAGCACTTCCCTGTGCAAGGCGGGCACTCCTGACGCGGGCCTCGGTTTGGTCGATTGCAACGCCGGATCACTCACCGACTCCGCAGGTTTTGTGTCAACGCTGCGGGTGCTCCAACTGGGCGTGCACTTCCGCTTCTAACCGACCAGCATTCCTGACCATGACGGGTGCAACTTGGTGCGGAGGGCCAAGGCTTCCGCACCTATTGTTTTTGCGAAGCGGATCCTCGTTTGCGGCCCCGAGTCGTGCGAAAATGCGATCCGCAGGGCGAGCGCGCGACTGTCAGCGGGAGCTCTTCGGCGTAAAATCACCGTAATGTCATTCATGGTCAATTCACCCAGAGGGTTGCCGCCCTGCATCAGAAAAATGTGTGCCGTTACCCCACCGCTGCTGGCGTTCTTATTTGCGATATCGCAGGCGGCAACTACCGGCGCGGCCGCGAGGCAAATTTCACTGGCTGCTTCCGCTCAGCCTTCCGGTCAGAGTGAAGCGAACCGGGCTGCGGCCAGCCCGCCCGCTTTGAAAGCCGCGATTCGCGAGCACTTGCGCAAGGCGACGGAATATCTCAGGGCTAACGACGCGAGCTCTGCGCAACAGGAATTCCAAGCGGTCTTGGTTTTGGACCCCAACAATGCCGTCGCTCATTCAGGCCTGGGCGCTATTGCCTTTGTCGGTCGCGACTACCAACTCGCCTCTCGCGAGCTGAGCAAAGCGCTCGCCGCCGACCCTTCGCTGACGCGCTCGCAGGCCTTGCTTGGAATCAGCCAGCGCCGATTGGGCGACCGTGCTGCGCGCGCATCGCTCGAAAAAGCTTTTCCTAGGCTCACGGAGAAAACGCTGCGCATCCAGGTGGGACTCGAACTCGCCGATCTGTACGAACGCGAGGGCCAACTCGATGCCAGTGCTGCCGTCTTGCGCACCCTCATCACCATCGATCCGGACAACGCCAATATCCTCTTCGCGGCGCAGCGCATCTACACCGAGCTTGCCGACGACACGTTGAGCAAGCTCGCCGTCCTGGCGCCCCATTCAGCGCTCATGGAGCAAGCCGTCGCGGAACACCTGATCAACAATGGCGATCTGGAAGGCGCGATCCGCCACTACCGCAAGGCGCTCGAGATCGATCCGCGCGTGCGAGGCGTGGATTTCGAGCTGGGCGAGGCCATCCTGCAAGCTGCGCCGCTCGATCCGGCGACGCAGGAAGCGGCAGAGAAGCATTTCGCCGCGGCCATGCAAAAAGAAGGCGACAGCGCGAAAATCGAAGACCAGCTCGGCAAGATTGCCTTTGTGCGGCCGGATATGGAGAACGCCTACGCACATTTTCAGCGGGCCTTCGAGCTGGATCCGCAAGATCCCGAAGCGCAGCTTGGGCTAGGCAAAGTGCTGGTGGCGATGTCCAAGCCAGCGGAGGCGATCAAGTATCTGCGCATAGCCGCACAACTTGACCCACTCAATGGCGAAGCGCACTACCGCTTGGCTATTGCCTGTAAGCGCCTGGAGCTGCAGGACGAGGCGGAAAAGGAGATGCATCTGTTTCAAGAGATCAAGCAGACCAAAGACCAAGTAAGGGAATTGTACCGACAGATGAACAAAAAGCCCGCTGGCCTCGACGAGCCGGCACCAGAATCCGACCGAACGCCGTGAGATTTGCCGGCTCCTCCAATAAGCCCTGCCGAATCCAACCTAAGTAGGATTGCCGCGATGCATCACAAAGATAGAATGCGCCCAGCAATTTCTTGGATGGCGGCTGCGCGGGCTTTGGGGCTAGTTTCCGCCGGGCCATTCATCGAGGATGAGCGCACGAGTGCCTACACAAACGCGGTGTCGCCTGGCTTGGATAATATCGTTGACGCTCTGCCTGTCATGGACTTCCGGCTGTGGTGGCGGAAGCGGCGGTGGTGGTGGAACTACCGTTCCTCCCCCCTCCGTCGCGCCGCCGACGATTGCCAAATCCTTCGGCGCGGCCACCGTGGCGATGGGCGGCACGACCACGCTGACGTTCATGTTGTCTAATCCGAACGCCGGCACTTCGCTGACGGGCGTGGGCTTCACGGACCCGCTGCCCGCGGGGTTGGTGATTTCGACGCCAAACGGTTTGTCAGGCACTTGCGGCGGCGGAACGATTACCGCTGTGGCGGGCTCTGCAAGCGTCAATCTGGCGAGCGCCACACTGGCCGGGACCGCTTCCTGCAATTTTGTCCTGAACGTGACGGCCACTGCCACTGGTACGCAAAACAACAGTACCGGCGCAGTCACCTCCAACGAAGGCGGCGCTGGAAAAAACACCTCGGCCAGTATTACGGTCTCCGCGGCGAGCCAGCAGCCCGCGGAACCGACCGACACTGTTCCGCTGAATGGCGAAACGTATTACCTGCTGAATCAGCTCAGTGGACTGCAAGCGGACTTGAACAATAATTCCGCAACTGCCGGCGACAATATTCTTCAGAGTGCGCGCAGCTTTTCCAGTCTTTCGCAGCGATGGGCTTTCACCAAGCTGTCCACCGGCGGGTGGCGCATCAGCAATCTCGGCAATCATCTGTGTCTCGATTCCGTCGTGAATGCGGCGGTCACCTACGTGGTGCAATCATCGACGTTTCGCAAGCGGCGACTTCCGCCGGCGCAACGCTCGACCAAACCGCTCTGAGCGGCAGCGCTGCGCAGAGTCAACAGTGGTTGCTGCGTCCGGTTTTCTTCCGCGGTGTGGACAATGCGCTGCTCGAAAAACAGGAAGCTGCGCGTGCCGCGACGGGACTGCCGTGGTGGAACGATGCCAACATTCAGCAAGATGTGCTGCAAATCCTGAAATACCATGGCGTGAACATGGTTCGCCTGCGACCGACGTCGGTGCCTCCTTATGCCAACGCGTCGCAAACCGGTTGCAGCGGTAATGCTTGTTACGCAGAGACCGACGGGCAGGATCTGGATCTAGCCAAGCGCGCGAAGAATCTCGGCCTGAGCGTGGAGCTCACGTTGCTCTTTGACGGCGGCAGCTCCTCGAGTGTCCCCGCGGCGTGGAGCACTGACACGCTCACTCAACTGCAAACCGATATCTACAACTATGTGAAAGCCGAGATTCTGACCTATCGGCAAGCGGGGACTATGCCCGACCTGGTCTCCATCGGCAATGAAGTGGATACGGGCTTTTTGGGCGCCCTCGGCAGCCCCACGGGAGCGGACTTCTCCGGCTTCGCTTCGCTACAAATACAAGCCATACAAGCGGTGAAAGACGCTGCCGCGGACACTTCCATGGGCGCTGCGATTCCGCCGCCGTTGACCTGCATTCACATCACCCCCGCCTGGGACTTGACGCAATTTTTCACGCTAGCGAATCAAAACAATATTCCCTACGACGCGATTTGCCACAGCTACTACCCCGTCTTTCACGGTCCGCTCACCGATGCGCAGGCCACCGCGTCCAATCCCGGCAATAAACCAGTCGAGCAGGACGTGCTGATCTCCGCCGCAAACAATCTTGGCAAGCCGCTCTTCATCATCGAAGCCGGCGAGCACTACGAAAACGGCTTTGACTCGAACGACCCCTGGTACACTCCGCCCAGCGTTCCACTACAGCGCCAATTCCTGATCGATTTGCAGAGCGCGCAAAAAAGCTTGCCTGACAATCTTGGCATGGGTCTGGAATATTGGAATCCTGCCGGCGTGAACGAGCCCAACCGAAGCGGTGGCGTTATCAACGGTGACAACCAACAAAACGCCATCTACACTTGGAATGGCTTAACGCTCTTTGACAATGCCGACACCTCTGGAACCACCAACGCGCAGGCGCCCAATTATTCCGCCACACTTCCGGGGCTGGACGCTCTCGGCGGCAAGCTCGATTCCTCACTGCGCTACAAGTTTCTCAATCGCCGCAGCGGCATGCTTCTGTCTGTATACCAAGGTTCGACCGCAGCTGGCGCTCAGCTGGACGCCGAGGCCGACAGCGTAGCGCCCACTCTCAGCCAGCAGTGGCGCATCACCAGCAATGGCGACGGCTATTTCCAGTTCGCCAGCCTCAAGCCCAGCGCCAGCAATACCACCAACGTGCTCGATGATTCGAATGGCGCAACGTCTGCGGGAAATCTCATCGTGCAGTCGCCGGCCGGTACCGCGCAGGAACTTGAATGGGACGCCGTATCCGTTGGTAACGGCTACTTCAGCTTTGTGAATCGGTCCAGCGGACTTGTGCTGGACATGAATGGCGGCGTCGGGACGCAGGCTGGGTTTGCCGTACAGGAGCCGCAAAGCGCTACCGCGATGACACAACAATGGCAAATCATTCCTGTTCATTGATCGGCAGTGAAAGGATTTCCGAGCAGCTCATGCGCAAAGTCCAAAGCATCGCTCTACTGTTTTTGTTGTTTTCGCAAGCCAGCGCTCTCGATGCAGCCGAATACGCCGTCGGCGCCGACCTCTCGTTTCTCAAGCAAGCGGAGGATCAAGGCAAAATATTCAAAGATGGCGGCGTCGCCAAACCCGGCTTAACCATTTTCAAGGACCACGGCTATAACTGGATCCGCCTCCGCCTCTTTCACAATCCCGCGGAGCTGCCGAACAGTCTTCCGTACACCATCGCGCTGGCCCAAGCTGCCAAGAAGCTTGGCTTTCATTTCCTGTTGGACTATCACTATTCTGACACCTGGGCCGACCCCGCCAAGCAATTCACTCCTAGAGCCTGGGAGGGGATGAATCACACGCAACTGGTTGCCGCCGTCTACGAATACACCAGGCAGACTATCGCAGCCTTCCGCGACGCCGGCGTCCTTCCGGATATGGTGCAGATCGGCAACGAAGTCATCAATGGCATGATGTGGCCGGACGGCCGCCTGCCGGACAACTGGAACAATTTCGCCGATCTGATCAAGGCCGGCATAGCGGGAGTGGAAGTCGGCAAGGGTGACGCAGTTCGTCCCCAGATCATGATTCACATCGACCGCGGCGGCGATAAAGTCCGCACGCGGGAATTTTTCGATAAGCTCAATTCCTATCACGTCAGCTTCGATGTCATCGGCCAGTCTTACTATCCCTGGTGGCAGGGCAGTTTGAACGATCTCCGCGAAAACATGGTCTTCATGGCCAAGGAATACAAGAAAGACATCATGGTCGTCGAAGCGGCCTACAACTGGAAACCGGCCGAATACCAGAAACAGCCCGGCCCTTTTCCGGAGTCTCCCGAAGGTCAAAAGCAATTTCTCGAAGAAGTGACCCGCATCGTGCAGGAGACCCCCGACGGCCTGGGTAAAGGCGTGTTCTGGTGGGAGCCCGCGGTCGCCGGGCCACTAGGTTCTCGCGGGTTTTTTGACGACGCTGGCAACGCGCTTCCCGTCATCTCTACCTTCGACAAACTTACGCGCCACTAAACGTCGCACGGTCGTCGCAACGCCTCGGTTCGGCACCATCTCGATAAGCGCGGCAA
>JBEKVU010000420.1:0-4090 GCA_049513775.1 Candidatus Acidiferrum sp. | reverse complement strand
TCGTAATTCGAGCCGAGTTCGCGCTTGTGCCACGCGCAGACGGCTTCACGCAGCGGCATAATGCCCGGCGTCGCGGTGTACTTGGTTTTGTTTTCTTCAATCGCCTTGATGGCGGCTTTTTTGATGTGATCGGGCGTGGGGAAATCCGGTTCGCCGGGGCCGAAGTCGGCAACGTCCACGCCGCGCAATTTCAGTTTCTCGGCTTCTGCGATGACCGCGGCGGTTGGCGACGCTTGGATGCGGTTGATGCGATCCGTTAAGTGCACGGCTACTCCTTAGTGAGAAATGCGGCGGCGTTGTCCCGCTGGTTGCCTCTGCCCAGTTGCCCGACCGCTTTATTTTAGCATTACCTGAGCGAGAGACGCGCGACACCGCGTTTGCGGCGCTCAGGACATCTTGGCACGCAGGCGTTCCTCAACGACCGGAGGAACCAAGCCCTTCAGCGGCGCGCCAAATTGCGCGATTTCGCGCACCAATTTTGCACTCAGGTAGCTGTACGGCTCGCCGGGAATCATGAACACGGTTTCGAGGCGTGGTTCGAGCTTGCGATTCATCAGCGCCATCTGTAATTCGTATTCGTAGTCGGACACCGCGCGAATGCCGCGCAGGATCACCGCCGCGCCGCGCTTGCGCGCGAAATCGACGAGTAAGCCGTCGAAGATATCCACTTCCACACCGCTCCACTGCTTGGTCACTTCGCGCAGCATCTCCACACGCTCGGGCACGCTGAAGAGCGGCTGCTTTTCCGCGTTGCGCAATACCGCGACGATCAGCAGGTCAAACATTTTTTCGCCGCGCTCGATCAGGTCGAGGTGGCCGTTGGTTACCGGATCGAACGAACCAGGATAAATGGCGATGGAGTTTTTCATGGCTGGCGATGCTGGGCTAGTGTAACCCAGCTGATAGCGGGCTTGCCGTGCAAAGTTGCCACCTCCAAATTGTCGTGCGAAATTGCCACCGGTAGCACTGGAAGGTTGTGCGCAAAAGTAGTTCTGGACGGTCGGGCTTCGGGCGGATATCCTCAATTTTCCGTAACCGCATCTTCAAACGAGGAAAATCAAAAATGACTCGCAACGCTCGCGGAGTTGTATTGAAACGGTTTAATGGAAACCGCTCGTGCCTGAAGGTGTGCGCCATGATGGCTATTGTCGGAACGCTCGCTGCAACAAGTTTGCCGGCACAGCAGCCACCCTTAAACGTGATGCCGCTGCCTGCGAACGTTCAAACTGGCGGCGGCGAGTTGGTGGTCGACGCGAAATTCTCCGTGGCGCTGACCGGCTATTCCGAAGCGCGCCTCGAACGCGCGGTACAAAGATTTCGCCGGCAGTTGGCGCGCGAGACTGGTTTGGTTTTGCCGCAGGAATCTGAAACTGCGCTGAAAAGCAGCGCCGCGAAAACTTCGGCGAGCGCGTCGCTGGTCGTTCACACCGGGCACGCCAGCCAGCCGATCCAGGAATTGGGCGAAGACGAATCGTACACCCTCGAGGTTTCCAGCAGCGGCGCAAAGCTGGACGCCGAAACGCCGCTCGGCGCCCTGCACGGATTGCAAACGTTTCTACAGTTGGTTGCGGTAACGTCACAAGGATTCGCTGCACCTGCGGTGACCATTCAAGACAAGCCGCGCTTTCCCTGGCGCGGTCTGATGATCGATTCCGGCCGCCATTTCATGCCCATGGACATTCTGAAACGCAACCTCGACGGCATGGAAGCGGTGAAGATGAACGTTTTTCACTGGCACCTTTCGGAAAACCAGGGTTTTCGCGTGGAAAGCAAAAAATTCCCCAAACTGCACGAAATGGGCTCGGGGGGCCTCTACTACACACAGGAAGAAGTGCGCGAACTGATCGAATACGCGCGCGACCGCGGCATTCGTGTGGTTCCGGAGTTCGATGTGCCGGGGCACAGCACGGCTTGGCTGGTCGGGTATCCAGAACTCGCAAGCGGCTCGGGACCCTATGAAATTGAGCGCCGCTGGGGGGTCTTTGATCCGGCATTCGATCCCACGAACGAAAAAACTTATAAATTCCTGAACGAATTCTTCGGCGAGATGGCGAAGCTATTTCCCGATCACTTTTTTCACGTCGGCGGCGACGAGGTGAACGGCAAGGAATGGGACGCCAACCCGAAGATTCAAGCCTTCATGCACGCGAACAATCTGAAGAACAACGAAGCCTTGCAGTCGTACTTTAATAAAAAGCTGCAGGCCATTATCGCCAAGCATGGCAAGACCATGGTGGGCTGGGACGAAGTACTCACGCCGGACATTCCTAAAGACATCGTGATTCAATCCTGGCGCGGCCAGGCATCCTTGGCCACGGCTGCAAAGCAGGGGTTCCGCGGAATTCTATCGAGCGGCTACTATCTGGATTTGGGCTGGTCGGCGCAGCGTCACTACGCGGTAGACCCGCTGAGCGGCGCCGCAGCCGACCTCTCTCCTGACGAGAAATTGCGCATCCTTGGTGGCGAATCGTGTATGTGGTCGGAATACGTAAACACGGAGAACGTCGATTCGCGCATCTGGCCGCGCAACGCGGCGATCGCCGAGCGCCTGTGGTCGCCGCAAAATACCACCGACGTGTCCTCAATGTACGCGCGCCTCGATACGGAGAGCGCCCGTCTTGAATGGCTGGGCCTTACGCACAAAACCTACTACCGCCAGATGCTGCAGCGCATCGCCGGACATTCCGCCACGCCGTCGGAATTTAACGCGCTGCACGCTCTCGCGGACCTGGTCGAGCCGGTGAAGGATTACGCCCGCGAACAACTTGCCACTTCAGAGCCCACCAGCGCCACGCCGCTGCATCGCGTGGTCGACGCGGTATCGCTCGAAAGCGACGAGGCCCGCCGCTTCGGCGTGCTGGTGGATAAATATTTAGCCGCATCCTGCAAGGACGATGAAACCGGCACCGCGTTACGCGCCGAATTGGTGCGCTGGCGCGACAACGATCCCGCGCTCGAATCCCTGGCGCAAAAGTCCTTCCTCGTAATGGAAGTAGTCCCCGTTTCACAAAATCTTACGACGCTCGGAAAAATCGGCGTCTCCGCCATGGACTATTTAATTTTAGGAACCCCGGCACAGCCCGAGTGGAAAACCGATCAGCTGGCCGCACTCACGGAATTAGCCCAGCCTAAAGCGCAATTGCTACTGATTCCCGTATCCAGCGTGCAAAAATTGGTGGAAGCGGCAAGCGGTGGCGCCAGCTGTTCTCGCAAATAGCGGCCGCGGTTGCCTTCAATGCGCTCCAGGAATGGCTGACGGGGGAAGGTTCGGCGCGGGAACGTTGTGGCACGTGCCCGATCCGGAATCGTGAAAATCCTTGCCCTCTTCCGGAATAAATTCCCAAGTATAGCTGTGCGCCGACAACACCAGTTTTAGCACGCCGTAAGTCTCCCAATTGCGCACCTCGCTGTTCGGCGTCGCCAAGCCCAACAGGTTGTGGCTGCGACCGCCGGTGCCCACCACAATTTCGCGAACACCATTTTTCTCGTCGGCCTGGCCGTCCGGATTCTGCGGCGCAAAGCGTTCGTAGGAATGCTCGTGCCCGGCGAGCACCAAATCCGCATGCGCGGCGTACAAATCCCGCCAAAACGGCTTTAGTTCCGGATGCACCGCGTGCGACTTGAAAACACCGCTGCTGAAAAGCGCGTGATGTCCGTACGCCAGGATGCAGCCGCCGTCGTGCTTCGCCAGATCGTCCTTCAGCCAGGTCTCCTCAGGCGAGCCAGCCGCGCAGCCGCCCAGCCCGCTGGCGTAACAATTCGTGTTCAGCACCACGATGTGCCACGCGCCCAAGTCGTAGCTATAAAATCCTTTGCCTGCCGCGCCAGCCACCGCTCCCCAGTATGCGAAATACGGCGCGGCGCCAGGGGAGCCGTACTCATGGTTGCCGAGCGCCGGTTTGGTGCGCTCCTTGAACTTTCCCCACGTGGCGCCATAGCAATTCTTAAACTCGTCAGCCTTCCCGCTTTCGTAAGCCAGGTCGCCCGCGGCAAAAACCGTGCCCGGAATCCCTTCGATCAGTTTGGCGGTGGCTGCCGCGCCTTCGATGTCCTTACAACCCGCAATATCGCCGGCGCCCACCAAGACCAC
>JBEKVU010000419.1:0-4094 GCA_049513775.1 Candidatus Acidiferrum sp. | reverse complement strand
TGGATGGCGGCGCACGCCGGGGTGGCATTCTACCGTGGCGCGGATGCTGATTGGTTTTGTCGGCGGCGTGCAGACCATCAAGTCCTGGAGCGATCTTTTTTTTGCAGTCGTTTATTCCGCGCTGCACTGGTTTCTGATCGTGGTGGTTTATTTCTTAACGATTCACAGTTTTGGCGGCGAGCTGCATACACTGACTCTTGGCGACGCCATGCTGGTGGTGGCTTTCTCCCTGGTCGGGTCTGCGGTACAGTTACCCGCGGTGGGTGGCGGCTCGCAGCTTGCATCCTTCGTAGTGCTCACGGCCATCTTTAACGTGGACGCAGCTTCCGCGACGGTGGCAGCGCTGGTTCTGTGGCTGGTAACATTTGCCTCCGCCTCGTTTGGTGGTGTGCCGCTGCTGCTGCATGAAGGGTTTTCACTCGGACAGCTGCGCGCGATGGGCGAAGAAGAAAGGCAAGAAGAAGCGGGCGTGCTGCCGGCCGGCTCTTCGCAGGCCACGCTTGAAGAGCTGGAAAAATAATTGTCGCGCGAAGCATCCGCGAAAGTTCACGGTAGAAGACGGCGAGGAGACAATCGCGAGTGAAGTGTCCGTTCTGCGCCAACATCGACGACAAAGTAATTGATTCGCGGGAAGGCCGCACCGGCGACACCATCCGCCGTCGCCGCGAATGCCTCAAGTGCGCGCGGCGCTTCACGACGTATGAGCGCATCGATGAGATTCCCTACATGGTCATCAAAAAAGATGGCCGCCGCGAGCGCTTTGAACGGCAGAAGATTCTGCAAGGATTGTTGAAAGCGTGCGAAAAACGGCCGGTGGCCACACCGAAACTGGAGGCTATTGTCGACGAGATCGAGGGGGTAGTGCACGAAGCTACCGAGCGCGAACTGACCACCACGGAAATCGGCGAAATGATTATGCGCGGGTTGAAAAAGCTGGACAAAGTGGCGTACGTGCGCTTTGCCTCCGTGTACATGGATTTCAAGGATGTGCAGGAATTTATGAGCGAACTGAAAAATCTGCTGAAGGACCGCTCAAAAAAATAGCTCCGGGAAAATAACTTCACGGAAATAACTTCGGGGAACAATTCCGTCATTGGGGGAAGCAAAGTGGCAAACCGGCGGGTACTTTTGGTTTTGGGAATTTTAACGACGGGCATGGGGATTTTCGCGAGTATCGGGCTGGCGGGGCAAACCTCGCCAACGCCGCCGAACCCCAGTTCCGCGGTCGCGGTACCCATCGCCAACGGGGAAAACATTCGCGCGCACGTCAAATATCTTTCAAGCGATGCGCTGGAAGGGCGCGGCATGGGCCAGCCTGGAGGCGACCTTGCGGCGGATTATATCGGCAAACAGTTTGCGTCTTATGGTTTGCAGCCAGCCGGCGACAGCGGCACATTCTTTCAAAGCGTTTCCATGGTGGCTATCAAAACGCTCCCGGCTACGACGTTTCAGTTAGTACCTGCGAACGGCCAACCGCTTTCGCTGAATCTGCTTGACGACTACGTGACCAACAACGAAAGCCAAAAAGAAATTTCCGATATCGATGCACCTATCGTGTTTATCGGCTACGGCATCACGGCGCCCGAATACCAATGGGACGACTACAAGGGCCAGGATCTAAAAGGCCAGGTTGCGCTGCTGTTCGTGAATGAGCCGGTTTCCGACGATCTCAATTTTTTCAAGGGCAAAGCTCTCACCTACTACGGGCGCTGGACCTACAAGCTGGAAGAGACCGCGCGGCGCGGTGCAGTGGCCACGCTGATTATTCATCGCACCGATTTGGCCAGCTATCCCTGGGAAGTTGTTCGCAATTCGTGGGGCAACGAAAAATCGTATTTGCAACTGGACGGCACGCCGAAGTTGCAAGCGGCGTCCTGGATCACCACGGATGTTGCAAGGAAATTGGTCCATATGGCCGGTCTCGATCTGGACGCCCTTTTTCAGCAGGCGCAGTCTCGCGACTTCAAGCCCATCGCCTTGAACGTGAATCTCAAAGCGCACGTGGTTAGCCGTTTGCGGCCATTTGTTTCGCGTAACGTTGTGGCGGAGCGTGTGGGCGCCGATCCCACGCTCAAGAGCGAGGCGGTGCTGTACACGGCGCACTATGACCACTTAGGAATCGACGCCAGCCGCAAGGGCGACAACATTTACAACGGGGCCATCGACAACGCGACCGGTTGCGGCATTCTTTTGGAACTTGCGCGCATCTGGTCCACTGCGTCTCCACCACGTTCGATACTTTTTGCGGCGGTCACGGCCGAAGAGCAGGGACTGCTGGGCTCGGAATATTTCGGCAAGCATCCGCCCATTCCGGCGGCGAAAATCACGCTCGACTTGAATTTTGACGCGCTGCCGCCTCTCGGCGTGCCGCAGGAAGTGGAGGTCAGCGGCGCCGAGCGCACCACGTTCTACCCCACGGTGGAGGCCACCGCGAAATACTTTGGGTTAGCCATTCGTCAGGACTCGCGCCCGGAAGCCGGGCACTACTATCGCTCCGATCATTTCAGCCTGGCGCGGGTAGGGATTCCTTCGTTTTCCGTTAACGAGGGAGAGCTATTTGCGGGGCATGATGCGGCGTGGGGCGCGACGCAGGCAAAAGACTACGTAGACAATCATTATCATCAGCCGAGCGATGAGTTTCGCGATGATTGGAATTTCAATGGTTTGGCGAAAATTACGCAATTTGGCGTCGCGTTGGGCGGGGAAGCGGCCTCGCAGCCTGCTGAAGTGCAGTGGCGGCCTGGGGATGAGTTTGAGGGTGCGCGCAAGAAATAAAACGCGGATCGATGTCAGTAAGAGCGAAAACCTCGGATTTATCCGGCTATCATCTGGGCCAAACGCCTGCGGTGAAGGACCGGATGGTGGTGAAACCTAATTTTTCGTACAGCTGGACGGCGGTGCGATTCTGCGCGGTTACCGTTAACGTTAATTCCTTGAATTTCTGCGCGCGCAGGGCTTCGACGGAGGCTTGCATGAGCATTCGTCCCAGGCCGTGACCTTGATAGCCCGGCAGGACGCAAATCTGGGTGGTGTGGCCGACGCCGGGGCAGACTTCGCTGGTGAGGACCGTGGCGATCAGATCATCGCTGCCCGGCTGATGCAGCACGAACGAGGCGCCGGGGACAAAATTTCCGCATCCAGGGAGCAGAATTATATTTTTCAGGAAGCGCAGCGCACCAGCGCGGCTGCGATACTGATCGTTGATCTCTCCATCGATGTGGTTCGCGTAGGAAAGATAAATCAGCTTGGCGCACGGGTCGAAGTAACGGTCATTCCAGCGTGATAGGCGCATGCCCCCGGGAACGCTGGGCGCGACCGGCTTGGTCTTGACCAGGTCCAGAAGCATGAACTGACGGGTGTAGAGGTGAAATCCTTGGTCGCGCAACGGTTCGTCGACCGGGCCGCTGAAGGGCATTAGCTGCGCCTCAATGCGCACTAGATGCGGAATGGCGCGCATGCCGAAGAGCATCTCGTCCAGCAAGCGACGGCCGATGGTTTCTTGGGGGAATTTCGCAGAAACGTAGAGCCCGCCGATCAGTCCCTTTTGCTCTTCCAAGACGTAAAAGCAGTAACCTGCGGCCGCGCCATTCTCAAACGCTACGCAACCTGAGAGCGCGTGGGCTTCGAGGAAACGCTTGATCAGGTCGAGGGCGCCGCGATAGTCCCAATGCAGTTCGTCCCGCCAATGACGGGCCTCTTCTTCCAGTAGCGAATCGAGTTGGCGGGCGGTGGTCTGCCGGAGATCAACGATGTTCATCGCAGGATGCGACGCGAGGAAAGCCGCGCCAGTTCCCATCATAGCCGATTCGTAGAGATAAAACGGTAGCGGCGCATTTTTTCGCAAGAGACACGATATTGATGCGACACAACCGCTGCGGCTTCCCAAATCGGGGGTCGAGACCCCGTGCTAACATCCGGTAACTGAGAATTTTACGAGGAAATTGCGGCGCTAGGCTGGCGAAGTGCCGCACCCGCAGCGGACGGCAGCAATCGTTACCGAGCTGTAGGGCAGTGTAGTACCAAGGAGACCAAGCCGCACCCGAAACCCCATGGCTCGACCCTTCTCCATATTGTTTGAGCTGCGCTACCCCACG
>JBEKVU010000418.1:0-4098 GCA_049513775.1 Candidatus Acidiferrum sp. | reverse complement strand
AGCGGAATTTTCGTGTTGGAAGTGTCAAAGACGCCCAATTGCTGAAACGCCACCTGAATGGCCAGCGCCAGATTTCCCACCTTGCGTTTGTCCACCTGCGAGGAAGCGTAGAGCACCACGAAGAAGGCAAACAGTAGCGTCACAAAATCCGCGTAGGACACCAGCCAGCGCTCATGGTTTACGTGTTCCGGGTGTCTGCGCTTCTTGATCACAAAATCGCACTCATGAAATAGCTCTCACCAAACCACGCTCACGAGGCAATTCGCTTGTCGTTGTTCTCGTTGGCCTCGGCAAAAAATCCCGCCAGCTTGTTTTCAATCATCCGTGGATTCATACCCTCCAGAATGGAAATCACGCCTTCCAGCATCATCTCGCGCAACGTCTGCTCCTGCCGCATGCGCAATTTGATTTTCCCCGCCACCGGCAGAAAAAAAAGGTTCGCCGCGCCCACGCCGTAGATGGTGGCCACAAACGCCACCGCAATACCGCGCCCCACTTCGCTAATGTCGTCGAGATGCTGCATCACTTGAATCAATCCCAGCACCGCCCCGATGATTCCGATGGTCGGCGAAAAGCCCCCGGCCGATTCGAATACCCGCGGAATATTTTCGTGATGCTCGGCTTGATTCACTAATTCGAGCTCCATCATGCTGCGAATCTCCGCCGGCTCGGTTCCATCCACCGCCAGCATCAGCACCTTCTTTAGAAAAGGATCCTGTACCTGGTCCGCATCCTTGTCGAGCGAAACGATGCCCTCTCTGCGTGCCTTGTGCGCGTAATTGGTGATTTCCGCGATCAGGTCCACCGGGCTTCGCGAGTTGTCCATAAACACTCCGCCCAGCCGTCGCAACGCCGCCAAGATCACCCGCAACGGAAACTGCAACATCACCGCGCCCAGCGTCCCGCCAAACACGATCATCGCCGCCGTCGGCTGTATGAGCTGCGTGATTTTTCCGCCTTCCAGGAACAAACCCAGAAGAATGCCCCCGACAGCGATACCTATTCCTGCAAGACTGCTTTTATCCATCGCTTGGGCGCCTCAACTCTGTTTCCCAGACTCCAGGGACGGGGCCAGCATTGGCCCCACCGTTCCCGCGGTGGCCGCAACGCCCGCGGTTTGCAGGGTCAGTCCTAACAACACGGCCTGGCGAAAGGTGACAATTTTCTGCAGCACTTCCTCAGACGATTCCCGCACGACAATCTTTTCCCCAGTCACCAACGACAAAACGGTGTCCGGGGATTTCTCGATGAATTTGATCAGGTCACAGTTGACGATCAGCGGCTGATTGTTCAGGCGTGTTAGCTGGATCATGTTTGCGCCCCGACCTTGCGGCCACCCCGCCTCCGCGAGCCTCGTGGCCCAGCGGCGTTGTCCCGCGGTCTCCTAGACACTATCCCTCAACACCATCGGCCACTTTGCCCTGCAGTTGAACGCCCGCAACGCTCGCATTGGAAGACTCTTATTGGCCAGCTTCGTGCACTCTTTTTTTTTCATTGGCTTCCAGGCTCCTTGCCGTTTCCCGCGAAATGCAGCAATGGCACGCTCCAGAGCGGGCAAAATGACGCTCAGACTGGCCGCCGTGAGCTTCTTCGAGCGCACCGGGATCCGCGACAGAAACGAGAAACGGCTCCCGTAACGGAATTAGGTACCAGAATGAACTCTTCACGAAAATGATTTACGCGTCACGATACGAACACCCATGGCCGATATCCCTCCAGTGCATGCCATCGCCGTAACGTCGCGGCAACGACTTCTCGGCGGTTCGAATGCACCAAGGTTTATGGCGAGTCGCCGCAACACAACGCCGCGCTCATTGCGCTGATAAAGCTGATCGAAAGGATGAACCGTCCATGCCTGACCCGCTTGCCCCCAGCCAGCCTCAACGATTTGTCTTACTCGGCCGCGACGGTGTTATCAATCGCCGCGTGCCGCGTAACCATCTCACCTCCTGGGAACAATTTGAGTTCCTGCCGCGCGCCCTGGCGGCGCTACGATTCCTCGCGGAAAACGGCTACGCGGCGCTGGTGATCTCGAATCAAGCCTGCGTCGGCGAGAAATTGCTGACCACCGCCCAACTCGAGTCGATCACCCAGCGGTTTTTGACGGAGGTCGCCCTAGCTGGCGGAAATATCAGGCAGGTGTACTACTGCGTGCATCGGGCAAAAGACAATTGCGCCTGTCGTTTACCGCAGCCCAGCTGTATCCATCGCGCGCAACTTGACTTCTCTTTCGTGCCGCAGGCCACCTACTTCGTCGGTGACTCGCCGGAGCATATGCGCGCCGCCGCCAGCGCCGGCTGTCCCGCCGTATTGCTGCGACGCGATGCATTCCTTGAACGACCGGCACCTGGCGAGGGCGCCGGAGCGGTGGCCTCGAATCTGTATGAAGCGGCCGAGATGATTGTCGCGCGGCAGCGCCGGGAAGCTAGCTGGATGCAAAGTCCTTCCACGGCGGATGGCCGCCTACGGTCGACATATGCCGTGAATCACTGACGGATGGAGTGCGATGCGGCGGTGCGGACGCCGCGGCGCGCAACGGAATCGGGATGACATGTCCTGGACTGGCCATTCGGGCCTGTACCAAATTCGTCCTAACGCCTTTCCCCCGTGCGCCGATAAACATAGTGAGCACGTTGGTTGTTCCGTAGCGGGTGCGAGCCGCCTGGGGGAAGGGTTTAGGCCCCGCGCACCTTAGGCTCCCGGAACGCCAAAAAAATCGGACGAGAAAAAGGAGCTTCACTCAATGGCCATCAGTCTTCTCAATAACATTTCCGCGTTGGAAGCGCAGAACCAGTTAAATATCACGCAAAATAATCTGCAGAATACGTTGTTTCAACTTTCTTCCGGTTCGCGAATCAACTCCGGCGCGGATGACGCGGCGGGCTTGGCGATTGCAAACGGGTTGGAAGCGAATATCACGGCGCTGACGCAATCTCAGTCAAACGCCAACACCGGTGTGGGCGCCCTACAAGTAGCCGATGGCGCGCTGTCACAAGTGACCACGTTGCTTAACCGCGCCGTTACCCTGGCGACCGAGTCCGCGACGGGCACGGTAGGAACAAGCCAGAGAGGCGCGCTACAGGCCGAGTACAGCCAGATCCAGTCAGAAATTGACAGCATCGGCAGCACCACCAGCTTCAACGGCAGCGCGGTATTCAACAGCGCCCCAGCGAGCATCTTCCTGAGTGACGGAACCAACAGCAGCACCATTTCCGCCAATCAAATCAACCTGACTTCGGCTTCATTGCTGCAGGCCGCGGGACAGTCCGGAACGCTTTCGGCCTCCGCTGCGATCGCCGCGAACGATACGGTGACCGTCGGCAACACGGTGTACACGTTCGTCGCCGCTAGCAACGCGGGCACAGCAGCCCCGAGCACGTTAGCCGCAGCCAATACCACGGGAGGCACGGCGCAAGTCGGGGCCACCGCGGGCGCGGTAAAGGTGTTGATCGATTCGAACACCAACGACAGCGCGCAGACGCAGTTGACGAACACCCTGGCCAACTTGGTCGCGGCCGTCAACGGCGGAGCAGGCTCTGGCACGGTATATCAGGCTGGCGGAAACGCGAACCCGGATGCCAGCGCTACGGCCAGTGGTTTGTCGACAACCTTCTCAGCATCGGCTGTGGGCCTCGCGCTGGGCGTCAGCGGCAATGGATCAGATGCCTCCGGGAACGTGATTCTTTCCACGACCAGCGCTGGATTGGCGCTACTCGGCGCTAACACCGCGGGAACCGGCCTCTTGGCGACCGGCGCGGCGGGCACAGACCTATCCACCGCGACGGATGCACAAGCGGCACTCGGCGCCATCAACACCGCCATCGCCACGATCGCTTCAGATCGCGGCAACATCGGTGCGGTAATCAACCGGCTGCAAGCCGCCAGCAACGTGGAAAGCGATCAGGTGCAGAACCTGACTTCCGCGGAAGACCAAATCACCGCTGCGAACATTCCGCAGCAAGTGACCAACCTGTCCGAATACTCCATCCTGAACCAGTCCGGCATCTCGGCCCTGGCGCAGGCCAACTCGGCGCAGCAAAGCATCCTGAAGTTGCTGCAATAAGAAGCAGCAACAAAGGCAAGAAGCGGCGGGGGGGG
>JBEKVU010000417.1:0-4124 GCA_049513775.1 Candidatus Acidiferrum sp. | reverse complement strand
GGTCGGAAAGCGATCATCCACCGGGCGGCGATCAATAAACGAGTGAGGGAGAACCACTGATGTTTCGCAAACTCTATCTGCTCTACGGCATGGTTGTTCTCGGCACCACCGGCTTGGCGCAATATCGCGGCTGGAGCACCGATTCCATGAACCAACTGAAAAATGTTCCCAAGTCTGTCCGCGACAATCCCGGATCGTATCGTTCCGTTTACGGCTTCTATCATCACTACACTGGAGGGAAGTAATATGAATCTTATTCCGCTTGCCAACGTCATCAGCGCGCTGGTGTTTACCTTTATCGGGATTTTTGTTTTTGTCCTGGCTTTTGTCGTCATGGACAAACTGACGCCGTATCATCTGTGGAAGGAAATCGTGCAAGAGCACAATATGGCGCTGGCGATTCTCGTGGGCGCCATGTCCATCGGCATCTGCATCATCATCGCTTCCGCGATTCACTAAACAACCATGGGGATCTTGCTGTTTCTCACCGTTCTGCTGATCGCCGCGTGCGGGCTGATCTATGAATTGATTGCCGGCACCATCGCCAGCTACCTCATCGGCGACAGCGTGTTTCAGTTTTCCACGGTGATTGGCACGTACCTTTTTGCCATGGGCATCGGCAGCGCTCTGTCTCGCCATTTGAACAAAGGATTGGTGCAGCGGTTTATTTGGATTGAGTTGCTTTTGGGAATTGTTGGCGGATTCTCTTCAGCTGTGCTGATGTTGACGTTCGCGTTCACCCAAGGCTTTGAGTTGGTGCTCTACGCCCTGGTCGTCGTCATGGGCGTGCTCGTCGGACTGGAAATTCCCCTGCTGATGCGCATCGTAGAAGACCGCTACAGCTTTCGCGACGTGATCGCCCATGTGCTGACCTTTGATTATCTCGGCGCTCTCGGCGCGTCCCTTCTCTTCCCCATTCTGCTCGTGCCGCATCTTGGCTTGGTGCGTTCCGCGCTGTTTTTTGGTTTGCTCAACGCGGGCGTGGCGCTGTGGACCACCTATCTTTTTTCGCGCCAATTGATGGAGAAAACCAGTCTGCGCCTGGCGTGTCTGCTCGTGCTGTGCGTGCTTGGCGTGGGTCTGGCGAAAGCCAAACAGGTGACCGCCACCGCCGAAGACAATATTTACGCCGACGAGATTATTTTCGCGCGCGATACGCACTATCAACACATCGTGCTGACGCGATTCAAGGACGACCTGCGGCTTTTTCTCAACAGTCACCTGCAATTTAGCTCGCGCGATGAGTACCGCTATCACGAGGCGCTGGTGCATCCGGGTTTGGCGGCGATTTCTGCCCCGCGCACGGTGCTGGTGCTCGGCGGCGGCGACGGCTTGGCGGTGCGTGAAATTTTGAAATATCCGCAAATCGAGAAAATTACTCTCGTCGATCTCGATCCGGAAATGACCAAATTATTTTCGACGCAGCCGATGCTTACCGGGCTCAATCAGAAATCGTTGCTTTCGCCGCGCTTGCAGGTGATCAACGCCGACGCGTTTCCCTGGGTGGACCAGACCACGGAAAGCTACGATTTCATCGTCATCGATTTTCCGGACCCCACGAACTACGCGCTCGGCAAGCTGTACACCACCGCCTTCTACCGCGCCGTGGCGCGGCACCTGAGTGCGCAAGGTTTTCTGGTGGTACAAAGCACCTCGCCGATGTTTGCGCGCGATTCTTTCTGGTGCATCGCGCAAACGCTGCATCAAGCGGGCCTAAAAACGTTCCCGTATCACGTCTACGTGCCTTCCTTCGGTGAATGGGGTTTTGTGCTGGCTGGCACTCACGAATACGTTCCACCCGCAACCATACCTTCCGGACTGCGCTTTTTGCGCCCCGAGGGGATTCCGCTGCTCTTTCAATTCCCGCCGGACATGGCGCCGATGCCCATGCCCGCGAATCAGTTGAACACCCAGGTTCTGGTTCGCACCTATGAAAATGATTGGAAGGACATCAGTCATTGCATTTCCGCCGCCGGGATTTTCTCGCCGCCGGAAGCGCTGCGCTCCTCGGTCTGTCGCTCAAAAGTGAAAAGAACATCGAAGGGTCCTTTGTAAATGAGTCTGCGGCCGCCGGACATTTGCTGCGTGACCGGTTGCCTTTTGCGCCGCCGAAACAAAGCGTAAAAATCCCCGTGGTGATCGTCGGGGGCGGAATCTCCGGCCTTAGCGCGGCATGGCGCTTGCAAAAAAGCGGCTTCCACGACTTTGTGCTTCTCGAAATGAATGGCCAGGCTGGAGGCAATGCGCGGTGGGGTGAAAACGAAATCACCGCCTATCCGTGGGCCGCGCATTACGTCCCGGTGCCCGGACCGCAAGCTACCTACGTGCGCGAACTTTTCACCGACCTTGGCGCGCTGAAAGACGGAATTTGGGAAGAGCGCTACCTAGCGTTCGCCCCGCAAGAGCGTTTATTTCTGTATGGACGATGGCAAGAAGGCATCGAGCCGGTCATCGGCCTGACGGCAAAAGATCGCGAACAATTTCAGCGGCTGGCCGACGCCTTCGCCAAGTATCGCTCGACGGGCGCGTTTACGATTCCTCTCGAGGTTGGTTATTCCAATAGGTTTGCGGAGCTCGATCAAATGTCCTTCGCCGATTGGCTGAAAACCCAGGGCTGCGATTCGCGTCTCGTGCAGTGGTACATGAGCTACGCTTGCCGCGATGACTATGGAGCGCTGGCTGGGGACACCTCCGCGTGGGCGGGCATTCACTATTTTTCTTCGCGCGAAGCGGAAGAAAAAGGGCCGCTTACCTGGCCGGAAGGAAATGGCTGGATTACCAAACGCCTGCTTGAAAAGGCCGGCGCGCATGTCCGCACGGAGCAGATGGTGCACAAAATCACGCCGTCACAAAATGGGGCACGCGTTTTTGCCGGTGACACCGAGTACCAAGCGCAATTTGTAATTTTTTCCGCGCCCACATTTCTGGCGCCGTACGTCATCGACGGATTTAGGCCGCTCAAGACGTTTTCTTATTCGCCGTGGCTTACGGCGAATCTGACGCTAGACCGTTTGCCGGATGCCCGCGGAGCTGAGCCCGCCTGGGACACGGTGTTCCTCGATTCCCCAACGCTCGGCTACGTTGACGCCATGCATCAAAGCGTCCGCACACAGATCGACCGCACGGTTTGGACGTTCTATTGGGCGCTCGCGGAAGGTACGCCGGCGCAAAACCGGAGGCTGCTGCTTGAAAGAGACTGGAGCTATTGGAAGGAAGCGATTCTCCGCGACCTTGAACGCGTGCACCGGGATATTCGGCAATGCGTTTCGCGCATCGATATCATGCGCATGGGACACGCCATGGTACGGCCCGGCGTTGGCGCGATCTTCTCCCGGGAACGCGTGGCACTCAAGCGGGGGGATGGTCGGATTTTATTCGCAAATTCCGATCTGAGCGGAATCTCGATTTTCGAAGAAGCGCAATTTCACGGGGTGGAAGCGGCGCAAACCGCGCTGCGCCATCTGAGCGGCCGAAAATAGTCGCGCCGCGAACCCCGGCGCTGCGGCCGCCGCCCCCGCCATCACAGACGATAGTTACACTCAACTGACAGTTACCAACGCGTTCGCAATTGTATATAATCCCTCCCATCATGCAAAACCAGGAAACGCTCTACCAGGTCACCGACCGGGTGGCCACCCTCACGCTGAACCGGCCCGACAAACTGAACGCCTGGACCGCCGTCATGGAACAGGAAGTGCGCGCGGCCATGACCGAGGCCGAGAAGGACGACAACGTTCGCGTGATCGTGCTAACCGGCGCGGGGCGCGGCTTTTGCTCGGGCGCCGATATTTCGCTGCTCAGCACTGTGGCGCAAACCGGCATCAGCGAATTGCAGCGCGCGCAAGCCACGCAAACTGCCAGCGCGGGCCCGAACGGTGCGCGTCCGGATTTTCAGAAGAAATATTCTTATTTCCCGGCGGTAACCAAACCGGTGATTGCGGCGATCAGCGGTCCCGCCGTAGGGCTCGGATTGGTGATTGCCTTGTATGCCGACATTCGGCTGGCGTCAGATGCCGCGCGCTTTGGGACGGCGTTTGCGCGCCGCGGCCTGATTGCCGAATATGGCATGGCGTGGATGCTGCCGCGCCTGGTGGGACATGCCAATGCACTCGATCTATTGTTCA
>JBEKVU010000416.1:0-4158 GCA_049513775.1 Candidatus Acidiferrum sp. | reverse complement strand
AGTCTCTAGTAAGCGCAAAAAATTCGGAACATTTGAACACAGAAACTCGGTCGATGAATGAGGCCTTTGCCGAGGACATGCAACTTGCCAAAAGCGCGCTCTTGGCCGTCCAATCCGATAACTCCTCGGATCCGACGATTCTCCCCGCCCTCGCCGTGGTCCAGTCGACGCTGCGCTCTCAGACCGCCTCCATGATCGACTTGGCTGAAGCGGGTGATTGGAAGGCCCTGCAATTGCGCTTGGCCGACCAGCTACGCCCGTTGGAATTTTCCAGCTCGGCCGTGGTGGAACGTGTTGACCGCGAGGTAAGAACGGAGCACACCGAAGCCTCAGCCAACATCCGCAAGGTGCAGCAACGGATTTTCCTAATTGTGCCGGCCACGGTGGTCCTCACCCTTTTGGTTGCCGGAGCCTTGGGATTGGTCATCACGCGCAGCATCACGCGGCCACTCGAACATCTCGTCGAAGGTTCGAAGATGTTGGCGCGAGGAGATTTCAAACATCGGGTTGCCATCCGAGGAGAAGATGAGCTTGCCCAACTGGGGCGCGTCTTTAACGTTACCGCGCGGCAATTGCAGGAGCTCTATGAGAGCTTGCAAAGCAGCGAGGAGCGGCTCCGCCGGGTAATCAATACCATTCCCGCTCAGGTGTGGAGTACCCTGCCGGATGGTTCAGTAGACTTCATCAATCAGCGTTTGCTTGAATCGACTGGGCTAACCGTCGAGGCATTGCTCGGATCCGGCTGGCAATCGATCGTTCATCCGGATGATCGTGCTCGCTACATTGCCGAGTGGCGATCGGCATTGGCCGCCGGGGAAGCGGTGGAGATTGAAGCACGCATCTGGACTGCACAGCGCGACTACCGGTGGCTGCTGGTGCGCAACGTGCCCTTGCGCGATGACCTTGGCGGGATCGTCAAGTGGTACGGTACGGGTATCGACATAGAGGACCGGAAACGCGCCGAAGATGCGTTACGAAAAACCCAGGCCGATCTGGCCCACGCGAATCGCGTAACGATGATGGGCGAACTCAGTGCCTCGCTTGCGCACGAGATTAATCAACCCATCAGTGGTGCCGTTACGAATGCATATGTCTGCCTGCGCCGGCTCGATTCCGAGCAGCCTGATCTCGACGGCGCACGAACTGCGGCTTCAAGGATAATTCGTGATGGAAACCGAGCCGCGGAGATCATTAACCGGGTCAAACTGTTCTTCAGAAAAAACCTTGTGACCAAGGAGCCTCTCGATGTCAACGAGATGATTCGAGAGATGGAGCATCTGCTGCGTGATGAGGCGACCCGGCACTCGGTTTCTGTGCACACGAAGCTCGCTACCGGTCTACCGCTCATTGTGGCGGACCGCGTCCAGTTGCAGCAGGTCTTAATGAACCTCATGATCAACGGCATCGACGCCATGAAGGCCGCGGATGGCCCGCGTCAACTCACGCTGGGCACCCAGACGGAAAACAACGAACAGCTTCTGGTATCCGTCAAAGACACTGGCACCGGAATTCCCCTCGACCAAGCTGGTCAGATATTCGACGCTTTCTTTACGACCAAGGAGCACGGCACCGGCATGGGGCTTCGTATCAGCCGAGCGATTATTGAGGCCCACGGCGGCCGCCTCTGGGCAACCGACAACCATCCTCGCGGAGCAAGTTTTCATTTCACGCTGGCTTTGCCCTCGAACGAGAGAGGTTTCAACGCCCAGAGCGTCTGATCGTCCGGATCCGCCGAATCCGGCTCCGCTTTCCACACTCTTTCTTAATTCACGCGCGTAAACCCCGTAGAATGATGCTGTTTCGCAGGGGTGGAAGGGGGCAGATGGATCGAAATTTATCGCAACGCGCGAAAACCATTTCAGGCCCCCTTATTTCAGGCCTTTGACCAGGTACAGTTCGGAGTGCAGGCGGGAGTAGCCATAAACGTAGGCGCGGCCGTCGGCGCTGAACAGGACGTGGTGAAGGTAGCAGGTTCCGGTTACATCGGGGGGAGCGATGGCGCGCAAAAACTGTCTTTGTCCGGTGAGGATGTTCACGCGATAGACGTTGGCGGGCGACAGCTCCCAGGTATAGAGAAAACGCGGGTCGGCGCTCCAAGTAAAACCTTCTCCCGGATGCAATCCCGGGATGGGACGCGCCGCGCCGCCATCCATCGGAAACAGTTTGGCCCCGCCGACGAGGTTGCCACCCACAAGGTCACTACCCGCGATCCATTTCCCGTCGGGCGAAACCAGACAGAAATTGACGCCTTCGGGAGTGACGGGGCGCGGCTTACCGCCGTCGACGTTCTGGATGAAACAGCGCACCGCGTGGCCAGCTTGATTTGCCGAGAAAATCACCTGTTTGCCGTCGGGCAGCCATTTGGCTTCCATGCCGTACTGCTCGATGTCGCCGCGTTCGAGCTGCTTGGCGGTTCCGGCGCCGGTTGGCAAGAGCACAAGTTTCGAGTTGGCAACGATAGACGTAGCCCACTTTCCATCGGGAGAAAAATCTCCCGCCATGCCTTCGCCGAGCGGGATCGGAGGCGAACCGCGCAGATCGCGCATGGCCACCGTGTAATTTGCACCGCCGCCTTCGCCTTCCTCGTCAAACAGAACGGTCTTGCCATCCGGCGATATCGCGGCGGGGAGAGACCAGTCCATCCAGGACAGCTCGCGCTCCTTGGTTTCTCCCGCAGCGAGCCCGCGCATGCCCACGCGCGATTCGTCGCGCGTCAGCAGAACGCTGCCGTCCGGCGCGATGTCCTGCAGGGTCATGCCCCCCGGGGTGCGGAAAGCCAAACGCTCGCGGCCCGATACATTGACGGCGTAGATCTTGCGTTCAAGACCGGCCTTCGCCGCCGAAAACCAAACTTCCTGGCCGTCGGGAGACCACGCCAGACCTTCCTCCGTTTCCCAACCCGAGGAAAGAACTCTTCTGTGACCCGCGAGATCGACGAGGGACACCGTACCGCGGTCGTCAGGATAGATCGCGTGATCGAGGAAGGCGATCTGATCGCCTCGCGGAGACAAGCGGATGTGGCTGATCCAGCCCGCGGTTTCATAGAGCACGCGGCCCAAGGGATATTCGAGGCGCTGCTTTCCGGCCACCTCTCGCACCACGGCCAGCTGGGACCCATCTGTCGACCAGTCGGCCCAGTCAATATTCTCGGCGATTTGGCGCGGCGTGCCGCCGGTCAGCGGAACCTCGCCCAGGGTGCCATGAATGGTCAATTGAAAGTGGTATTCAGTGTCCTGCAACACGGCCATTTGCCCGCTTGGAGAGACCGCAAGAAAGTGCGTTCCCGGCAATCCGAGACTGCGGGCGCCAGAGAACATCGGATCCCTCGAGTACATCTCGATGGGCGCACCGTCCCAGGCAGCGGCGTAAATCACGTTCTGCCCATCGGGCGCAAAACGCGCGGAGAAGACCGTGCCATTCCTGACGGTCAGTCGTTGAAACTCCGGCGGTTGGGCTTGCGGGGCGTGCCGCCAGAAGACGAATCCTCCCACGGTGAGCAGAAGCATCGCGGCGAGAATAGCGATGGAAGCCGGCAGCGCGATCCTCGGTTTCCCGGCTACGGCTTTGTCAGCGTCAGCAACCTTCGTCTCGGGCAAGGAGGGAGGCGCAGCGACGGCAGGACGCTCCAGTTTTCCGACAAAGCGATAGCCGCGGCGAGGCACCGTCTCGATAAATAAAGGATTATCCGCGGAGTCGCCCAAAGCCGTCCGCAGCTTACCGATGGCCACGTTTACCGCGTGGTCAAAATCTCCGAAGCTTTCTTTCGGCCAGATGCGGCCCTGCAGCTCTTCGCGCGTGACCAGGTCGCCCGGATGCTCGAGCAAAATTTGCAGCACTTTGAAGGGCTGCTCCTGCAGCTTGATGCGGCTACCGGATTTACGCACCTCTCCGGAACGTAAATCTGCCTCAAACGTGCCGAAGCGAATGGTGCCGTTTCCGTCCTGCAACTGCCGATCGCTGTTTTTGTAGGTCTCTAGCATGGTTGGCCCGCTGACTTGTAATGGCATACATCTTCCTTTGCTTCAACTATTTTGCACAGAGACAACACTCTCCCGTGCCTCTCCAATATGTCTCCCCGCACGTAACCCGCACTAGACAAACAAGCTAGCCGCCGTGAATTGAGGTCCCCGAACCCGCCGCCGAACATGGTCCGGCAAC
>JBEKVU010000415.1:0-4179 GCA_049513775.1 Candidatus Acidiferrum sp. | reverse complement strand
AGCTAGATCATCATCGAAATCGCCGGGAGATAGAGGCACACAGCCAAGATTGGCCCGTGCCACTAGCTGCCCACAACGACGTGTTAACAAGGATTGGCCACAGGCAGGATTGCCCGTGGCCAATGCGGTGCATTTGTGCCGCTACGTTTGTGCCACTAGGTTTGTGGCTTTAGATGTGGCAGCTAGCGACGCCGCGCTTTTCCAGGTATTTCTGGTGATATTCTTCGGCGCGGTAGAACTTGCCGGCGGCGGTGACTTCGGTAGCGATCGGGCGCTTGAATTTGCCGCTGGCGTTTAGTTCGGCGATTTTGGCTTTGGCGGCGGCTTCTTGTTCCGGCGAGTGGAAGAAGATGGCGGTGCGGTACTGTTTGCCGAAATCCGGGCCTTGGCGGTTGAGCTGCGTTGGGTCATGCAGTGCGAAGAAAGCGTCGAGCAGGTTGTTGAAGGTGACCTTGGATGGATCGAAGGTGACCTGGACGACTTCGGCGTGGCCGGTTTCGTCGGTGCAGACGTCTTTGTAGGTGGGGTTTTCGGTGTGACCGTTGGAGTAGCCGACGGCGGTTTCGAGCACGCCGGGAATGCGGCTGAAGGCGACTTCGACTCCCCAGAAGCAGCCAGCCCCGAAAGTGGCGGTTTCACTCATGATGTTCTCCCTTTTGACTGCCTGAGTATTCTAGCGCGTCTTGATCCTATTTTGCGCTTGGCTTGCTGTGCTCCCATTGGATGGCGGAGGAGATGTGTGGGTCGCATGATCGTCGAGGACGACGGGTTGATCCGTCGAGCGCGTGTAGTGCTTCGCCGCACGAGGGAAGGCAGCGCTAAATCGAGAACGGTGGGCAACCCCCTGGGGGTTTTGCGAAAGTGTGTGATTATACAGGCGGTTTAAAGCCCTTTGTTTTGATGCGCTTATGCAAGTGCTCATTCTGCTGAACTTGCGAGATTTTCAGATTAGTTAAGTTAGCTGGTTACCCCCTATTTTGCCTCTTCTTGTTTTCCTTTTTGGTTTTGGAAGAGCCACATGCGTTGTCCCTTCGCGAAGCTCAGGGCAAGCCCGGGTTATTAGAGCGCGAGGGGGCGCTCGAGTTGAAGCCGTGATACGAATCTGAAAGATTCGCCACGACAGAAGACCTTGAAGATTTGCCCCTGCTGAAGAGTCGCCAAAACCGAAGACCTGAGGATTTACCGCTACTGAAAGACTCGGCAGAACAGGAGACTGCCGGAGGGCGTTTTATATAAGGGCAAGTGCACACCACGGTACCGTAGGCTGTCAAGAGGAATTTTGGGTTTTGCGGAGCCGAGCGCGGGAGGCAGGAATTGCCGCGCGTGCCTTGGTAGTCGGCAAAGCTCGCCTAGCGCGACGGGCGTGAAGCGAGTACGGAAAGCTAGAGGGTTTGTTTTCAGTTTGATGCGTGGCGGGGGCGGCTGAGAGTTGTGGACCGGGTGGTGCAAGTGAGACTTGCGCGAGGCTGCGGCGGGCTATGAACAGCGGATTTTATGCGGCGTTTACCGGATACGAGGCGCGGATTAATGCGCTGGATGTGCTGGCGAACAATTTGGCGAACGCGAACACCAGCGGATTTAAGGCGCAAAGCACATTTTACCGGACGTTTGCGGATTGGATGGACCCGTACTACGAATCGCCGATCAACCTGGCGGCGAACCAATATGGGGTGCTGGGCGGGACGCGGCTCGATATGACGCAGGGGGCGTTGACGCTGACGGGAAACGATATGGATGTGGCACTGCAGGGGCCCGGATTCATCGCGGTGCTGACGGCGGCAGGGATCCGGTATACGCGGGACGGGAATTTTGCCTTGGATAAGGATCGCAAACTGGTGACGCAGCGCGGCGAAGCGGTGCTCAGCGAGCAACCGGCGGGGCGGCCGCCGCAACCGATTGTTCTTCCTCCGGGGAAGATGACGATCAGCCCGGATGGAACGGTCTCGGTGGATGGGGCGCTCGTGGCGAAGCTGCGCATCGAAAGTTTTCCCGCGGAAACGGCGATGACGCAAGAGGGCGGGAGCAACTTGGTGGCACCCGCTGGAGTCGCGGGGGAGCCGGCGACCGGGGTGACGGTGTTGCAGGGGTCGGTGGAGAATTCGAACGCGGACTCGGTGCGCACCACGGTGGCGATCATGGACCTGGAACGCACAGCGCAGGCGATGGAGAAGGCGCTGTCGATTTTTCACAACGAGTTCAACAAAACTGCGGCGCAAGACATCGGCAGGATTTAGCACGCACCAACACGTGCACAGGCAGAAGCGCGTGACGGCAAGCGGTTCAGACAGAGGCGAAAAGGAGACTTCGAATTATGGGGCGAGCGTTATATACGGCGGCAAGCGGCATGCAGACGCAAGAGCTGAACCTGGACAACGTGGCCAACAATCTGGCGAACGCCAGCACGGCGGGGTTTCGGCGGCGGCGGTTGCAGTTTCAGGATTTGGTGTACCAGAATTTGATTGCGCCAGGAGCGGCGGCGACGCAACAGACGACGTATCCCTCGGGGTTGCAGATTGGTTTGGGGGCGCGGACGGCGTCGTCGGAAATTATCCAGCAGCAAGGGGTCTTGAACGAGACGGACAACCCGCTGGACTTGACGATCGAAGGGCAGGGATTTTTCCAGATTCAGCTGCCAACCGGAGAGCTGGCGTACACACGATCCGGGGAATTTCACATGGATTCGACGGGGATCGTCGTGGATGCGCAGGGCAACCAGTTGCAGCCGGCGATTACGATACCGCCTTCGGCGACGAACGTTACGATCGGGTCGGACGGATCGGTGAGCGTGACATTGCCGAATCAAACACAGGCGCAAACCGTCGGGACGATTCAACTGACGACGTTTGCGAATCCTGGAGGGCTCAGCAGTGTGGGGAATAACTATTTTCTCGAGACTACGGCGTCGGGGAATCCGATTGTGGGAACCCCGGGTGGGGCGGAAGGATTGGGAACGATTCAGCAGGGGTATCTGGAGAATTCGAACGTGGACGTGGTGACGGAATTCATCAACATGATCATGGCGCAGCGGTCGTATGAGGCGAATTCGCGGGTGGTGAAGGCGGCGGATGAGATGGCGCAGACGATTAATGGGTTGTCGAGTTGAGGTGGCGGGTAGGTTCTCGCGCGGGTGGTGTGGAGATTTTAACGCAGAGCACACAGAGGGCGCAGCAAAGAGGGAAGAGAACCAGCGGAGAAATGATGCTTCGGATGCGCATGGGGCTCGGGATAGCCGGGTGGATTGCCGGGGTTGTGGTGTGCGCGGTTTTTCCGGGGATTGGGGAATGCGCGGGGGCAGGACAGATCGCGTTGCTGGCGGAGGTGAGTGTTAGCGGGGACGAGATTTTGTTGGCCAACTTTTTGCCGCCGGATGCGCCTGGGGACGTGCGGGAAGCGGCGGGCGAGGTTTCGCTCGGCGCGACGCCGCAGATTGGGAGTGTGCGGCTGCTGGAGGGCGCGGCGGTGGCGGGGGCGATGGACCAAGCGGGGATGGAAGTGGAACGGTTTGTGATTCCCGAGATGTTTTCCGTGGTGCGGGACGCGCGGCTGTTGAGCAGCGAGGAGATTCTGGCAAGTTTGCATCGCGCGATGAGCAGATTTTCGTTATCCGCTGAGGAGATCGTGGTGCTGCGGGGCGTCGTGGCGGAGGACATTACCTGGGAGTCCGGTTTGCGGGTGCCGCGGGGCGATGCGCGGTTGTCGGTGGAGGATTTGGCGGTAGATCGTGCGGCGGGGTTGGCGCGGTTCCGCGTGGCGGTGGGCTCGGAGGAGCGCGGTGTGCCGTTTGAGGTGTTTGCGCGGGTGCCGGGGCGGAAGGCGGTGGTTGAGAACGCGCCGAGAGATTCCGAGGTGCGGCTGGTCCCGGCCAGTGCACCGCGGCAGGCTGCAGGAAAGACGCGAAACGCTGAAGCGGGGGCGGGGCCTGTGCTGGTGCCGTCTGGCAAGATCGCGCGGTTGCGGCTGCATGCGGAGAATGCGCTTATTTTGCTGGACGTGAAGGCGCTGGAGGCGGGTCGGGAGGGGGAGACGATTCGCGTGTTCGTACCGTCGAGCGGGAGGACATTGCGGGCAGAGGTGACGGGGCCGCGACTGCTGGATGCGATTTTTTGAGACGCGGGCTCGGGGGATCTGGGTGTTGCTCGGTTTGATTTTGGGCGCCAAGAAGCCGGAAAGATGGGCGTC
>JBEKVU010000414.1:0-4184 GCA_049513775.1 Candidatus Acidiferrum sp. | reverse complement strand
ACATTGTTACGGATTTGATCAATCGCGCGGAATTTTCCATGGAAGAGGCGCGGAAAAAGGGCGGGGATACCGTGGTGATGCAGGATACGCCGAGAGTCTGAGATCCCTTCGAGTTGAAAAGACCCGTCGCGTAAGGTCCACTAACCTGAAACCGTGACAAAAATCAGCCAAGGAACGTTTGAGCAGCAGAGGCGGCCGCGTTTTGGCAACGCATGCATTGGCGGTGAGCACGAGGATTACTACGACCCAGACGTCCATATTTACAATGATGTGGTGGTTTTGGGACCTGGAGGAGAAATTGAGATTTACGGCTAATCTGAATGAGGTTTTCCACCGACAGATTTTCATAGCGCCGCTGTCGTGGGAGACGAGATTGTCGTTATCGGGTGCCTGGGAAATGTAAAAGATCGTCTATACACACAACACGAAAAGCTATCGTGTTTCGGAAGTCGTTGCCTCCGGTATGGGGCCTGGATGGATTTTCAAGCACACTGCAGAAACGTTAAACTAGTAGTTAGTTAAAAAACTCGGGGATCGATAAAGAGGGAGCAAATGTTTCCAACGGATGTGGTGATTGTGGCGGGCGCGCGGACGCCGATGGCGCGGTATAGCGGATCGTTTTCGGAGGTGAGTGCGATTGAGTTGGCGGCGATTGCTTCGAAGGAGGCGATTCGAAGGTCCGGCGCCAATGCCGCGGAGTTTGATCACGCGATTTTCGGCAATGTGATGCAGACCAGCGCGGATGCGCTTTATGGCGCGCGGCACGTGGGACTGAAAGCGGGGCTGCCGGTGGAAACGCCAGCGGTAACGGTGAACCGCTTGTGCGGCTCCGGAATTGAAGCGATTTCGCAGGCCGCGCAACGGTTGCTGCTGGGCGAAGCTTCTCTGGTGCTCGCGGGCGGAATGGAAAATATGACGCAAGCGCCGTTTGTGATTCGCGGTGCGCGTACCGGACTGAAATTGGGCGGCGGAGCGCTGGAAGACTCGCTGATGGCGGGTCTGACCGATACGTATTGCGGATTGCCGATGGCGCTCACGGCGGAAAAATTAGCGGAGCAGACGGGCATCACGCGAAAAGACGCGGACGCTTATGCGTTGCGAAGTCAGCAGGCGGCGGATGCGGCGTACAGAGCTTGCCGGATTCGCGAAGAGTTGGTGCCGGTGGAAGTGAAGCAGGGCAAGAAAACGATTGTGGTTGCGGAAGACGATCACCGGCGGCCGGAAACCACGCTGGAGACGCTGGAGAAGTTGCCGCCCTCTTTCAAGAAGGACGGCATCGTTACGGCGGGAAATGCCAGCGGGATTGTGGATGGCGCGGCTGCGGTGGTGGTGACGTGCGAGTCGGTGGCGAAAGAGCGCGGATTGAAACCGATCGGCAGAATTATTTCGTGGGCCACCGCGGGAGTAGATCCCAGCGTTATGGGAATTGGGCCGGTGCCGTCGACGCGGAAAGCTTTGCAATTGGCGGGATTGACGATTGCGCAGATGGATCGCGTGGAAGTGAACGAGGCGTTTGCGGCGCAATATTTGGCGGTGGAGAAAGAGTTGGGATTAACGCGCGATAAGACCAACGTGAATGGCGGAGCCATTGCGCTGGGGCATCCGTTGGGAGCGTCCGGGACGCGGCTCGTGATTGCGCTGTTGAATGAGCTGCGGCGGAACAATTTGCGCTATGGATTGGCGACGGCTTGCATTGGTGGTGGGCAGGGCATCGCGATGATTGTGGAGAGCATGAACTAGAGCGGCGAACTAGTGAAGTAAAAGCAAGGATGAGCGAACGAGTCGTGAGCTACCGCGGCGGCTTAGGAATTGCGCTCGGGGTGGTACACTGAACGCCGGGCTGCGCGGCGTTACTTCGAACAAATTCACCGAGGAAAAGAATGGCGATACAGAAAGTTGGCGTGGTGGGGTGCGGGTTGATGGGGGCGGGGATCGCGCAGGTGTGCGCGGCGGCGGGATTTACGACCGTGGTGCGGGAAGTTGCGCCCGAGCTTGTGGAAAAAGGATTGAAGGGCATTGAGAAGAATTTGGCGCGGCTGGTGGAGAAAGGCACGATTACGGGGGCGGTTTCGGGAGAGATTCGCGGCCGGCTCAGCGGGACGACGGTGATTGATGATTTGGCGGACTGCGATTTGGTGATTGAGGCGATTATCGAACAGCTGCCGGCGAAGTGCGAGCTTTTCGCGACGCTGGATAAAATCTGTCCGGCGGGCACGATTTTTGCCAGCAATACGTCTTCGTTGACGATTACGGAGATTGCGGCGGCCACGAAACGGCCACAACGCTTTGTGGGCTTGCATTTTTTCAGTCCCGTTCCGGTGATGAAGCTGGTGGAAGTGGTGCGCACCATTTCTACCGAGCCTGCCGTATACGAGGAGATGCTGGCGTTTGGCGCGAAATTGGGGAAAACGCCGGTGCGCGCGCATGACCGCACGGGTTTTATCGTGAACCGTCTGCTGGTGCCGTATTTGCTCGATGCCATTCGCGCGCTCGAAGAAGGCGTGGGATCAATCGAGGATATTGATAATTCGATGAAACTGGGTTGCGGACACCCGATGGGGCCGCTGACCCTGCTGGATTTTGTGGGACTCGACACCACCTACTACATCGCGAATATTATGTTTGATGAGTTCCGTGAACGGCGGTTTTCTGCGCCACCGCTGCTGAAGCGCATGGTGCTGTCCGGCTGGCTTGGGCGCAAGTCTGGCAGGGGCTTTTATGACTATTCGGATGCGCAAAAGCCCAAGGCCATGAAATTTTAGCGGCGAAGGCGACGATGAACGAGAAATTATTGCCGGGAAAAATCGAAGGCGGGCTGAGCGCGGAAGGTTTGCGCTTCGGAATTATTGTGAGCCGATTTAACAGTTTTATCACCGAGCGATTGCTGGCGGCGGCGGTGGATGCGCTGGAGCGTTCGGGTGCGGCGAGCGCCGACGTGGATGTGGCGCGTGTGCCCGGTGCGTTTGAGTTGCCGCTGCTGGCAAAAAAAATGGCGCTGACCGGGCGTTACGACGCGCTGATCGCGATTGGCTGCGTGCTGCGCGGCGCGACGTCGCATTACGACTACGTTTGCTCGGAGACTGCGCGGGGATTGCAGCTCGCGCAGATGGATACGGGCGTGCCAGTGATGTTTTGCGTTTTGACGTGCGACTCGCTGGAGCAGGCTATCGATCGCGCGGGTTTGAAGAGCGGCAACAAAGGATTCGAGGCGGGGCTGGCGGCGATTGAAATGGCGCGGCTGTCGCAGAAATTGCGCGGGGACGCCGGCGCGGCGGGAACTTCTGCGGCGGTTTCTTCTGCCGGCGCGAAGCGGCGGAAAAAGTAAATGTCGCTGCGATCGAAATCACGCGAATTTGCCATGCAGATGCTGTTCCAGTGGGACATGAGCCAGCAGGCACCGGTGAAACTCGAAGCCACGTTTTGGAAGAGCGCCAAGGCCGCGGACAGCACGCGGGCGTTTGCGAATCTCTTGCTCGAGGGCGCCACGAAAGAATTGGCCGTGGTGGATGAAGTGATTACCCGCCTTGCCGCGAATTGGAAATTTGAGCGGTTGAGCGCGATCGACCGGGCGATTTTGCGGCTGGGAATTTATGAGCTGCGATTTACGGATACTCCGCACAAGGTGGTGATGAATGAGTGTGTGGAGCTGGCCAAGAAATTTTCGTCAGAGGATGCCGGGTCATTTGTGAATGGGATTTTGGATGCAGTACATAAAGAAGACACCAGTGCTAAGAGTGGCGGCGGGGCCACTAGCGGTGGGACCACCGCGGTAGCCACGAAAAAAACTGCCTTGAAAATTGACGAGTAGTGCGCGGATTTGCATAAGACCGCGGGCTAAAGCCCGGTACCTACAAGAGCCCAGAGCGCAAAACTTCACACGCGGATGGTCCCTTCGAAGACCGTGACGGCGGCGCCGCTTACGCGCGGGATTAATTTTTTGTTGGCGTGCGAGACTTCTACTTCGATATGGCTCGGGCGGCCCATTTCCGCGCCTTGCAGAATTTGCAGCGTGTGGCCGGTATCGAGCTTGCCGTGTTTGACGAGATACGCGCCAAGCGAACCGGCGGCCGAGCCGGTGGCGGGATCTTCGTAGCTTCCCCATGGAAGCATGCCGCGGCATTGCGCGCGGCCATTTTCTCCCAGCGCGAAGCAATAAGCCATGGTGCCGTTTTTGCCAAGAAGTT
>JBEKVU010000413.1:0-4193 GCA_049513775.1 Candidatus Acidiferrum sp. | reverse complement strand
GCAGACGCATCAGTCGTTGCGGACGTATTTGATTGAAGAAGCTTACGAAGTGCTGGATGCAATGGACGCTCGGGATGACGCGAAATTTGCCGATGAGCTGGGGGATCTGTTGCTGCAGGTGCTGTTTCACGCGGATATTGCGCGCGAGGCTGGGCGGTTCGATGTAGTGGACGTGATTCGCGCGATTCACGACAAGATGATTCGGCGGCATCCACATGTTTTTGGAGACGGTACGGCGAAGAATTCGGCGGAGGTGCTGCGGAATTGGGATCGAATTAAGGCAGAGGAACGGCGGGCGGCGCAGGAGTCCGCGGGAACCGCCAGCCGCAAAGGCGGCAAAGAGGCAGTGAAGACCAGTGGCGGCTCAGCCACTGCGGCATCCGACCCGCTAAAACCGTCGAAAGCTGCGCCGTCGCTACTCGATGGGGTGACCCGCAGTTTGCCCGCAACGCTTGAAGGGTTTCAATTGACGCGCAAGGCTTCGCGCATAGGTTTTGATTGGGACGAGGCGCAGGATGTTCTGGCAAAGGTGCGCGAGGAGAGCGCGGAGATTCAGAAGGTATTGGCATCGGACAGCCGCGAGGGGATCGAAGAGGAACTCGGCGATTTGCTGTTTGCCGCGGTCAATCTGGCGCGATTTCTCAAGATTGATCCGGAAATTGCTCTCAAGCGGGCGAATGGGAAGTTTTCTTCGCGATTTCGGGCGATGGAAGCCATGGCGCGGGAGAGCGGCAGGGAATTGGCAGTCGTGCCGCGCCCGGAGATGGAAGAGCTTTGGGACCGCGCCAAGCAAAATGAAAAGCGCGAGGCCGCCGCAGCGAACGCTCGCAGCACCGACAAGAATGCTGGCAAGAGTCACGCCGCGAAGCCATGAGCGGGCCGGCGGTCATCCGTAACTGTTACGACTTGGCGGAGTTTTATGCTTGCGTGGCGCTGCAACGGGAGATTTGGGGCGAAGAGCCGCTGGAGGTTGAACCGGCCACGATGTTTGTGGTAGCGGCACATACCGGCGGGCAGGTGATTGGGGCGTTTGACGGCGACGAACTGGTTGGTTTTGTGCTGGCCGTGGCTGGAGTGCGCGATGGGCGGGCTTATCTGCACTCGCATATGGCGGGGGTTCGCGAAGGCTATCGGAATCAGGGGCTCGGGCGAAAATTGAAATTGTTTCAGCGCGAAGACGCGCTGGGGCGGGGCATCACGCTGATTGAGTGGACGTTTGATCCGCTGGAGGTGCGCAACGCGCATTTCAATCTTAATCGGCTGGGAGCAATTTGCCGTACGTATTTGCCGAATCTTTATGGTGTGACGACGAGTCCACTGCATCGGGGGTTGCGAACGGATCGGTTGCTGGCGGAATGGCATTTGCAGTCGCCTAGCGTTGTTGCAAGAATCGACGGTGCTCAAGGAGCGGCCGTCCCACAAAATCTTGGCGAGCGCGATGGCGTGCCAAAGCAGGATGCGAATCTGAAGATCCGCCACTACAGAGGCACAGGCGCGGGTGGCGAGCAGGGGCCATGGGCGTACATTCTGGTGCCGGCGGTGCCTTACGGCGTCGGCGGTGATGTCTCTGCCGTAGCTGCTGTGCAGGATCGGCTCTATGAGGAATTTACAAACTGGTTCGGCAAGGGCTACGTGGTGGTTGCGGTGCAACCTGGCACGGAGTCCGCGTATGCGCTTGTTGGGGCAAAGTAGCGGCAGCGAAGGCTGAAGGATCGCGACGCCTATGCGTATTCACGAAATAAAACTGCGTGAAGTGCACATGCAGCTGGTGATGCCGTTTGAGACCAGCATGAGCTTGACGACCGGGCGGCGCATTTTGCTGGTGGAAGTGAATTTGGATGGCACGCCGGGCTGGGGCGAGTGCGTTGCCGGGGAAGATCCCTTCTACGGGCCGGAGACCGTGGAGACGGCTTGGCACATTCTGACCACCTATCTTTGGCCGATGCTGAAGGGGAGAGAGTTTGTGTCGGCGGCCGACATTTGGCCGATGCTCGAACATGTGCGTGGGCATGAAATGGCTAAAGGAGCGCTCGAAGCTGCCGTGTGGGAGGCGGAGGCGCGGCAGCGAGGCGTGCCCCTGGCGCAACTGGTTGGCGGGATTCAGAAGCACATTGCGTGCGGAGTTTCGGTCGGAATTAAAGCAACCATCGAAGAACTGGTCGAGGCCGTGAAGAAAGAGCTGGCGGCGGGATATCAGCGGATCAAAGTAAAGATTAAGCCGGGGCGCGATCTCGAAGAGGTTAAGGCATTACGCAAAGAATTTCCGCAAATTAAACTGATGGTTGATGCTAACTCCGCCTATCGGCTGGAGGATTGGCGGACACTTAAACGGTTAGATGAGTTTTATTTGATGATGATCGAACAGCCGCTCGGCTGGGATGATTTGTTCAGCCATATCGAACTGCAGCGGCGGCTCGACACGCCGATTTGTCTCGACGAGTGCATTCATACCGAGGAGCAGGCCAAGGCGGCCATCGATTTCGACGCCTGCAAGATTATCAATATTAAGCTCGGACGCGTGGGCGGTTACACGGTGGCGAAGCGCATCCATGACTTGGCGCAGCAGGCCGGCGTGCCGGTATGGTGCGGCGGGATGCTGGAGAGTGGTATCGGGCGCGCGCACAATATTGCGCTTTCGACCTTGCCGAACTTCAGCTTGCCGGGGGATGTGACAGCCAGCAAACGGTATTGGGTCGAGGATGTTATCGAGCCGGAAGTGACCGTGACGCGGCAAGGGGTGATTCATGTTCCGACGGGGCCGGGTATGGGTTTTGAGCCGCGGGTGGATTTGATTAAGAAGTTGACGGTGCGCGCAGAGCAATTGTCTTAGGCGAGCGAGGAATCTGCTCGCTCAGAATGACGAGTCTGCGTTTTTGAGTGTGCTGTTCTTTTCGGGGGGTTTTCTTGGTGGCAATCCCGTTGAGAGATGGTGGGCCGGCGGCGCGCATCGCGGTGATCCCTGGTGATGGCATCGGCAAGGAGGTTACGCCGGAGGCCGTCAAAGTGATTAAAGCGGTCTGCGCGCCGACAACGCGCGGCGGCGGACGCAAAATTGAATTCGTGGAGTTCGATTGGGGAGCCGACAAATATCTCAGAGAAAAGATTAGCTTGCCGGATGGCGCCGTAGAGATGCTGCGCCATGAGTTTGACGCGATTCTTTTCGGCGCGCTGGGCGATCCGCGTGTGCCCTCCAATCAACATGCGGCAGATATTTTGTTGGGTCTACGCTTCAAGCTCGACCTTTACGTGAATGCCCGCCCGGTCGAGCTGTTCCACGCGAAATTTACGCCGCTGCGTGACCGACGCGAGGAAGACATCCGTATGATGGTGTTCCGCGAGAATACCGAAGGCTTGTATGTCGGCGTCGGCGGCTTCTTCAAGAAGGATACGGCCGACGAAATCGCGGTGCAGGAAGACGTCAACTCGCGCAAAGGCGTGGAACGCATTATTCGCTATGCGTTTGAATACGCTCGCGCCAACGGTCTGAAGCGTCTGTGCATGAGCGATAAATCCAACGCCATGACCTTTGCGCACGATTTGTGGCAGCGCGTCTTCAAGCAGGTGCGGGCGGAGCATGCGGACATCGATTCGCGCCACCTATATGTTGATACCCTGGCCATGGAGATGATCCGCGACCCGCGCCAGTTTGAGGTGATCGTCACCAACAACCTCTTCGGTGACATTATTAGTGACCTCGGAGCGCAGCTAGCTGGCGGTCTGGGCCTGGCGCCATCCGGCAATATTCATCCGGGCCACACTTCGCTGTTCGAGCCCGTCCACGGCTCCGCCCCAAACATTGCCGGGAAGGGCATTGCCAATCCGCTGGGCTCGGTGCTAGCCTCGGCCATGATGCTCGAATATTTGGGCTGGCACCTGGAAGCGCAATCCCTGCGCACCGCGGTAAAAGCGGCCGTCCACGAAAACTTCGTTACGGTAGACCTTGGCGGTGACAAATCCACCACGCAGGTCGGCGACTGGTTGGCGAATAACACTGCTTAGGAAGCTAAGCTGCGCGCGTTGCTCTGCATCGACTACCGAAGAGGCCGTTCGTCGAGCTGCATTTCTCCAAGATGTTTTTCCATCTGCGGTCGGCCAAAGAACTTTCTGGGAGCATCGTCACGATCTCCATCTTAGGCAACCCACGCACTGTGGGTCACGTTGATACCACTCAGGATCGTGCTGCTCTTTCGACA
>JBEKVU010000412.1:0-4209 GCA_049513775.1 Candidatus Acidiferrum sp. | reverse complement strand
TGCCCGACGATCCACGCTCCACCGCGGTGGTAGGGCTCAGAGAGTGAGGGTTTATATCATTATTGCGTTACTGTCAATTTTAAAATTTGATGCATCGGGCGGCTGTCGACATCGGCTGCATTCGAGGTTGCGTTTCTAATAATTAGCGACGCTAGTGGCTGGACTTGTCGAGGAGTTCCTTTAGGTGCGACCGCCAGGCTACGGCCCAGGTGTGTGTGCCGTGGCCGTGGGTTTGGTCGCCGATGGGGAGGAGGATGAAGGTGCCATTTTTTAGGCGCGGGGCTTCTGTTTCGGCGATGGCTAGCTCGGGGGGGTTGATAAAGTCGTCGGCAGAGTTGATCCACATGACCGGGACAGTGATTTTTTCCAGCTGCGGGCTGGGATCATAGTTGCGCGAGGCGCTTAGCTGACAGATGAGGTCGTTGGCGTCGAGCGCGGCGGCGCGCTGGTCGAGGGTGTCGGCGTATTTGTCGGCGGCATCGCGTGTCGGAAAGGATTTTTGCATGACCAGCGGGGCGCTGCCTGCGATGACGAGGAGGTCTTCGGCGGTGCGCAAGCCGTCTTTCGGCTCGCTCTTATATTCGCCGTCTTGCCAGGCGGGGTCGTTGCGAATGGCATCGATCACCATTTTTCGCCAGAGGCGGTTGCGGCCGGCAATTTGCACGGGGAGGCAGGCCATGGGCATTAGCGCGTCCATGAAGTCCGGATAGGTTTCGCCCCAGACGAAGGAGTGCATGCAGCCCATGGAGGTGCCGAAGATGAGGCGGAGGTGTTGGATGCCGAGGCCCTCGGTGACCAGGAGATGTTGCGCGGCGACCATGTCGTCGTAATCGTAGCGAGGGAAGTGCGCGTGCATGGCATCGCTGGGCTTGGAGGATTTGCCGTGGCCGATACCGTCGGGCAGCACGATGTAATAGCGATTGATGTCGAGGAGCTGGCCGGGGCCGAAGAGTTCGCCGGCAAATTGCGGTCCGAGGAAACTTTGTCCGGAGCCGCCGGTGCCGTGGAGGATGAGGACCGCGTTGGTGACTTGGCCCTTGGCGTCACGCTCAGGTTTGCCGAGAGTTCTATAGTGGAGTTTCAGAGATGGAAGCTGTTCGCCGGATCTGAATTTGAAGTCGTGCGCGATGTAGTCGCTTTCGGTGACGGGATATTGCGACGGGATGGCCGTCTGGGCCGAGGCGTTGAGCGCGAAGAAAATCCAGAGAATGGCAAAAAGCGTAGAAAAACGTACGCGAGGCATTGGCGAGTGCAATAAAAGCATAGTCCGTCCCTTAGTGAACCGCGGTAACTGCCGTTTAGCTGCCGCCTAACGGGCCGCTTAACGGGCGCGACTTTGAGGCGACCTAGCATAATAAGGTTTACAACAAATTTAGGGGTTTGTGCGTCAAAGGAAGAAGAGCGTCCCGGAAGCACACGACCCGGCCAAGTGGCCAGTTGTTTAGGGACAGGGGTGGACAGTAATCGTCCCGCTGCATAAGATTTGTCGCGCAACCGGGTGCAAACTGGGGTGTTATACTTCGGGGGATCCGGGTTTGTGGTCCCAACACGAATAGGAGCCTTACATGGGCGAGCAAGTAAAAGATTTAGTAGGTTGGGCGCGCAGGCGCAAGATTTTGGCAACGGTGTTCGTGGCGCTGACGCTGGCGGCCGGCATCTTGATTGGCACTGTGGTATCCGGGCGTGTATCTGCAATGAAAGCGTTGAATTTCGCCGGGACGAACGCGACGCCACTGGTGGTACCGGATCCGGTGCCCTCTTCGAGTTCCTTTTCGGGAATAGTCAACCGCGTGGAGCCGGCAGTGGTGAATATTGCCACGACGCAAGTGATGGATCGCAAGTCGGCGATGCGCGGCAGAAAGCATGCGCAGCCGAACGACGATCAGGGCGATGACCCGATGCAGGATTTCTTCGATCGCTTCTTCCAGGGGCAGGGCGGGCAGGATGCACCTCCACAGGCGGAACGCAGCTTGGGCTCGGGCGTGATTGTGGATAAGCGTGGGTATATTTTGACCAACAACCACGTGGTGGACCAAGCCACGAAGATTCAAGTACAGCTGAACGGCGAGACGCAGAAATTTACCGCAAAGGTTGTGGGCATCGACGAAGACACAGACCTGGCAGTGATCAAGATTGATGCCGGAAAAGATTTGCCCACGGCGAAGCTGGGAAATTCCGAGGGCGTGCAGGTAGGCGACTGGGTACTTGCAATCGGCAGCCCATTTGGATTGCAAGCTACGGTGACCGCGGGAATTATCAGCGCCAAGGATCGCGGAGGAATCGGACGGCAATTCCAGAAATTTCTTCAGACCGACGCGGCAATCAATCCAGGCAATTCGGGCGGACCGCTGGTGGACTTGGCCGGGGAAGTGGTGGGCATCAACACTGCGATCATTACCGGAAGCCGCGGTTACGAGGGCGTAGGATTTGCGCTGCCTTCGACCACGGCAATCAACGTTTACAACCAGATTATTGCGCAGGGTCGCGTGACACGCGGATCCATTGGCGTGAGCTTCCAGGAAGATTTGGGAACCAACTCCATCACGCTGAAGGAACTGGGCGCGCCGTACGGAGTGGTGATCGAAGGCGTTGAGCCGGGCAGCCCGGCGGAGAAGGCTGGGCTCAAAGGCGGCGACGTGATTACCGCAGTGAATGGCCAACCCGTGAAGAGCGGGAACGATTTGGTGAACCCCATCTCGCTGGCGCCGATTGGCAGCAGGGTAAAGATTAACTACGTGCGTGACCGAGCGCAGAAGGAAACCATGGCGACGGTGGAAGATCGCACGCGCGTGTTCCCAAATGCAGCTGGACGCCTTGGCGAGCAGCCTGGCGAACAGGCCCCGCCGGAGTTCGGCTTGCATGTGAAGGAGCTAACACCGGAACGGGCACGGCAACTGGGCATGGAAGGGTCCAAGGGCGTACTGGTTTCGGAGGTCGATCCGGCCAGCTTTGCCGACGACCTCGGCTTTGGCCGCGGCGATGTGATCGCGGAAGTGAATCGGCAGAGTGTGAACACAGTGGACGAGTACACCAAAGCGGTGGCGCAACTGAAGCCGGGAAGCAATGTCGTGTTTAAGGTGCTCCGGCGGCAGGACAGCGACCGCGTGTTGACGGTGTTCTTGCCCGGTATTGTGCCGGCAGAAAACCAGAAGTAGAATTTCAAGCGAATGGCGAGGGATTTCCCTGAGAATATGGGGGAGGTTCCTCGCTGCTTTGTTTGCCGGCGAAGATTTTCTCCACGAGATGATGACGCGCAGATCGCTACGACTTGCCCTGATGGTATCCGCGACGCTGGGGGTGGGTGTGCTGTGCGGGCAATCTACCTTCGGTACGACTCCCAGGCATAAGAAGATCAGCGGCACGAAGAGTGCTTCGAGCGGCAATGCGAAGAGCGGGACGACGGCGAAATCGTCGCATGCGACTACTCAGAATACCGGGACCAGCCGAGCGAGCAGTGCCGGTAGCAAAGCGGGCGCCAGCAAGACGGGCGGAAGCAAAGCTAGCGCGAGCGGCAAGGCCGGAAGACAAGGTGCGAAAAAATCGGCGGGTGGACGGCAACGTGGGCAGATGGCGCCGACGCCGGAGCGCATCACGCAGATTCAGCAGGCGCTGGCGAAGAACGGGGCGCTGAGCGGCGAACCTTCTGGGAAGTGGGATGACTCGACGACGGACGCGATGCGGAAGTTTCAGGCGGCGCACGGATTGAACGCTACCGGGAAGTTGGATGCGCCGACGCTGAATCAATTGGGGCTTGGAGCGTCGACGGCGGGCATCGCCGCGCCTACGCCTGCGGTTAAGACATCGTCTACCGCGCTACCTGCGGATATTCAGCAATAGAGATGGAGACCGTTCTCAGAAAACAAAAGCACCGGCGCTTTTTGTTGCGCCGGTCCTTTTGTTGGTGTGTGAGTTCTTCTTGCGCAAGGGTGGCGAGCCGGGGGCTCGTCAGCCTGGCGAAGAGCACCGAATGAATTCGGTGCTACTGGTTTTCGGCTTGCGCCTGGAGAACTTCTCCGGGCAGGCGAACGATGCTGGGACGAGCGTTCGGATCGGCGTGGATCGAGAAATTGGATCGCGCGCTTGCGCCGAAGGATGATGAACGGCGCGAATCATTGCGGCGATTGCGGTCGTACCCACCACGAGGCCCGCTGCGCGAGCCCTCACGAGACCCGTAGGGTTTCCCAGAGTGCGAACCTTCGTATGAATTGC
>JBEKVU010000411.1:0-4214 GCA_049513775.1 Candidatus Acidiferrum sp. | reverse complement strand
GCATAGCGCCGATGACCATGGCCACGTTTACTAAAACATGGAAACCCAGCGCCGCAGCCACGCCCATGACCAGAAACATTCCCGCGCGATCTTTCGCGCGTTGTGCATTCTGCACCAAGCGAAGCAAAAGCGCCATATACAGTCCCAAGGCTAAGAGGACGCCCTTGAATCCCTGTTCTTCCGCCCACGCCGACATAATGAAATCCGAATATCGGACGGGGATGTAGCCCAGTTGATTCTGACTGCCATTTCCAAAGCCTTTGCCCCAGAAGCCGCCGGAGCCTACGGCAATTTTCGACTGCAGCAACTGATAGCCGGAGCCCTTGGCATCGTCTTCCGGATGCAGGAAAGAAGTGATCCGCTCGCGCTGATACGGCTTCAAAATATGCTTACTGACGGGCGGGAAGAACACACTTCCTATTAACAATACACCTACTAGAGAAATAATCGCAGCGTGATGCCATTGCAGTCCGGCCAGGAAAGCACCGACAACCAATAAGGGCATCAACACCAGCGCGGTACCCAGATCGGGTTGCTTGAGAATCAACGCGAGCGGGAGACCAACCAACAGTCCGGCCTTGATTAAATCGCGGAGCGAGAGCTCATCGGTCTGCACTTCCGCGAAGAACCGGGCTAGCACAATGATTATAATCAATTTGACGAGTTCTGACACCTGGAGAAATTCACCGAGGACGGGGAGCCAACGTTTGGCGCCGAAACGGGTATGGCCGAAGGCGAGAACAGCGATTAGCGCGAATATGCCAATCAAATAGAGGATCCAAGACTGGTCGAGAATCAGGTGATAGTCAAGGCGGGAGAGCGCAAACATCAGTACTACGCCAACGAAGAGCCAGCGTACCTGCTTCATGTGCATGCCGGCGAGGGCGCTGCCGTGGGTGGCGGAGTAAATCTCTATCACCCCCAGGGCGCAAATGGCCGCCAGGATGGCCAGCAGCCACCAATCGTAGTCTCGGGTTCCTGGTGCGTCCTTCATCGCAAACCGTCCTGGATTAAGTCCTTCCGGTAAAAATCGTACCGCCGGTGAAATTCTTCAATGTTCCTGAGGTGTTGGAACTACCGCCGCCACAGAGGCCGGCTCGGTCTTCGCGGTAGCGACTGGCTTCCGCGCTGGTGGCGCCGGTGTTTTCGCCGCAGGCTGTGCGGTTTCCTCCATCGGACCTCCGGCGGTGTGCTCCTGTTCTTCGCCGGCGTCCAGGTTATGGTGCTCGATCTGCACAGTGAGCTGGCTGCCGTTCTTCTTGTTCTTCTTATCGTAATAGGTCTTGATAATATCTCGCACCACCGGGCCGGAAGCCGTACCGCCATGCTGGCCGCTTTCCTGCACCAGGACGGCGACCACGATTTCCGGGTTGCGCTTCGGCGCATAGCCCACGAACCAGGCGTTGTCCTCAAATTTCTTTTGTTTACCGAGGCGATCGCGCGTGGAGTAACCGATGACCTGGGCGGTGCCGGACTTGCCGCTCAGTTCTACCCCCGTCAGCTTCAACTGACCTCCGGTGCCACCCGGTTCATTAACAACCCCATACATTGCGTCGGTGAGCTTTTCTACCGTGGATTCTGAAATTGCCACCCGCTCTTCGCCCACATTTTGCGCATCTTTGAGCATGTGTGGCTGCTTGAATATGCCACCGCTGGCGATGCCACCAATCATGCGCGCCAACTGCAGCGGCGTAGTGGTCACAGCGCCTTGTCCGATGGCGACGGAGATGGTCTCTCCGGCGTACCACTTACGGTGTTGCACGCGCTCGGCCCACTCGGCGGAAGGCATCAGCCCAGGCTCCTCGGAAGGCAAGTCGATGCCGGTTCTCTTGCCGAGGCCGAATTTGGTGGCGTAGTAGGCGAGGCGGTCAATGCCGAGGCGCATGCCCACGTTGTAGAAGAAAATGTCGCAGGACTTAAGAATGGCTTCGTGGAGATTTGTCACGCCGTGAGAGCGCGGCCCGCTCTTGGCCGAATATATGTAGCACTTGAACACGCGGCCGTAAAACGTGGCAAAGCCCGGGCAAAAGGTCGTAAAGCTTTCCGGCGGGACCTTGTCTTCGAGCATGGCTGCGGCGGTGACGATCTTGAATACCGAGCCGGGCGCGAGTTGCGCTTGAATGGCACGATTCAACAGCGGACGGAGCGGGTCTTCATTGAGCTTTTTCCATTCCTCTTTGGAAATCTGCACTGCGAAATCGTTGGGATCCGGAGTGGGCCGGCTGACCATGGCCAGCACTTCCCCAGTACGTGGATCGAGCGCGACCACGGCACCGGGGCGGGTTCCCAGGGATTGCTCGGCGACTTGCTGCAAATCGTAGTCCACAGTCAGCGTGATCTGTTTGCCGGGGATGGCTTCCTGCGTGGAAAGGCGGCCGACTTCCTTGCCCACGCTGTTGACGATGACGCGACGCATGCCGTCGGTGCCGATCAGTTGGTCGTTATATTGGCGTTCGAGGCCGGTTTTGCCGGCAAAATCGCCCGGACGTAGTTTTCCGTCGCTGGCTTCTATTTGCTGCTCGCTGACTTCACCGACGTAGCCGATGGCGTTGCCCATAAAGCCGTCCGGCAAGTAGCGGCGGCGGTGAACCATGATCATTTCGAGCAGAGGAATATCCGCGCGATGCGATTCGATGAAAGCGACGTCGGCGGGGGAGGCTTCGGGCTTGATGACGATGGGCTGAAATTTCGGAAGATTTTTGGTGTTGGCCAATTCGTCGTGCAGGTCGTCGATCGATATTCCCAGGCCGTCAGCGATGACCGGGAGATTTTTTTCGACCAGCGCGGGATCGTCACGCAGGAGAAGCACGCTGAAGGATGGATAGTTGTCGACTAGCACGCGGCCATCGCGGTCCAGCATGCGTCCGCGCGGGGCGATGATGGGGATGGAGCGCACCCGATTGCGCTCGGCCATCACGCCGTAGCGATCGGAATCGATGACCTGCAATTTCCAGAAGCCGATCAACAGCACGCCGATCATGCCTACGATGACGTAGGAGACGACCGCCAGCCGCGCTTGCGGCAACCGTTTGTCATTGCGAAACCAGATGGACACGAAAACTCCGTGCGAAGCGCTGCTTGCTTTGCGCTCGTGCGAGCTATGGACTCAGGGCCGCGCCGGCCCGCTCCGGGGCGATACCAGACGTCCGGGAGATGCCCGCTCTAGAAAATAAATTCTGCGCCAGGCACGGCGCTTACTCCGGCATTGTTTTCGAAATGTCCGCGGAAAATTTCCTGGTGAGTGCCCAGAAATCTTCGCCGAAAGCCCCGAAATGCGCCGCCGAACGTTGGTCTACAGTCTGCCGCAACGCCATTCAAAAGCTAACACCGGGGAAAGGGTGCCGCAAGTCGTACGGCGGGACAGGTTCCAAGTGGTCACCATGGCGAAAACGCTGGGCGGCAGTGCAATCGCACGGTGGTTTCAGTCAGATAGGATGCGTTTTTCGACGGGAGGGATGCGCCTGATTGAAACGTTGTTTTTGCACGCAGCTTGCTCTGAGCTTCATCGGCACGTTATGTTAGAAAGCTATTCTCACGCTATGGAAACCAGTACAAGCGGGCTGATGCATCTGGCGTTCGTCGGAATGTCCGGAACGGGAAAAACTTTCTGGTCTCGGCGGCTTGCCGACGCGGGCCGCGACATTGTTTCTTGTGACGACTTGATAGGACGGAGGCTGGCCGAACACTTGCCGAACGGGGATCGCGCGGGGATTAACGATCTGGCCGCATGGATGGGCTGGCCGGACAGCGCGCACTACGCGGAACGCGAATCGCAATATTTGGCGGAAGAAATCGGGGCGCTCGATGAGGTGTTGAGTGGAGTTGAGAAGAACCCGAAGAAGTCATTGATCCTGGATACGACCGGGAGCGTGATTTACACGGGGAATCATTTGCTCAGGCGCATGCGGCGCGATTTGACGGTTGTGTATTTCGCGGCGTCCAAGGCGGAAGAGCAACTTTTGATTGAGCGGTATTTGAGCGACCCGAAGCCGGTATTGTGGCGCGGGGCGTTTCGCGCGAAGCCGGGCGAAGCTCCGCGGGACACGGTGGCGCGATGCTATCCGGCGCTGATGGCGGCTCGACGGCAGAGTTATGAGGTACTCGCGCATGCCACGCTTCCGGTGGCGGAATTACGCGCCGCGGCATACGACGTTGAGAAATTCATGGCGGAAATTCGCAGCCAGCTGCAGCGGTAGGGTAGGGATATTTCCGAA
>JBEKVU010000410.1:0-4216 GCA_049513775.1 Candidatus Acidiferrum sp. | reverse complement strand
GGAATCGCCACTACGTCGACCACGTACAAATCACCGCTTCGGAAACCGTCGGCGTTGAACACCGCGGCGGCTTCTATGAAACGGCCGGCGCCCTCCGCGATATGGTCCCCAATCACCTCTTTCAGCTCCTCACCATGACCGCCATGGAGCCGCCCATCTCCTTCGACGCCGATGAAGTCCGCAACAAGCAAGCCGAAGTCCTCCACGCCATTCAGCCTCTCGAAGCCGAAGACGTTCTCACCAATACCGTACGCGGCCAGTACGGACCCGGCGTTCTGGGTGGCGCGCGCGATGACGGCTACCGCGCCGAACCCGACGTCAACCCCGAATCCAACACCGAAACGTTCGTCGCGCTAAAGCTCCAGATCGACAATTGGCGCTGGGCCGGCGTTCCCTTCTATCTCCGTACCGGCAAAGCTCTCGCGCAGCGCACCACCGAGATCGTGGTCCAGTTCCGCCGCACCCCCTTCGTCCTTTTCCGCAACACTTCGGTCAAGAATCTTGAAACCAACCGCATGGTCATCCACATCCAGCCGGACGAGGGTATCTCGCTCAGCCTCGGTGCGAAAATCCCGGGCTCGGTTATGAAGCTCGGCCTCGTCAACATGGACTTCGACTACAAGACCTATTTCGGCGCCGAGCACAACACCGGTTACGAGCGCCTCCTCCGCGACTGCATGGCTGGCGATCCCACGCTCTTCCAGCGCAGTGACATGGTTGAAGCCGGCTGGAACGTCATCCAGCCCGTCATCGACGTCTGGCACGCCCTGCCCGCCCGCGGTTTCCCCAATTACGCCGCTGGCTCCTGGGGCCCCGCCGAAGCCGACGAGTTGCTCACACGCGACGGCCGCGCCTGGCACCGCACCGAAGAAGACGCCATGGAGCAACGCACCCACACCGCCACCGCGACCAAAACGTGAGTACGTAGAAATGTCGGTCCTCGCCACAATTCGCCTTTGCCGCCTTTCTAGTGGCGCAGCATGCTGTGCGCGATGTCCGCGAAATCGCCCAATGAAACCTGCGTTCGCATTTCCGCATTTCAAATCCCAATCGCGAGCAAGCAAACTCTAATGCCTACTCCATCCAATCGCGAAATTCACATCTTTCCGGACACCGCCGCCATCGCCAAACGCGCCTCCGAAATTTTCATCGCCGCCGCGAAATCCGCCGTCGCCGATCACGGCGTCTTCAACGTCGCCCTCGCCGGCGGTTCGACTCCCAAAGCGCTCAACATCCTTCTCGCCGCCGAGCCCCTCAGCTCGCAAATCCCCTGGGACAAGCTCCGCATCTTTTTCGGCGACGAACGCCACGCCGCTCCCACCGATCCCGACAGCAACTACCGCATGACCAATGAAACCATGCTCTCCAAGGCTCCCATCAAGCCCACGCAAGTGCATCGCATCATGGGCGAATACCCAGACACCGAAAAAGCCGCCCAGGAATACGAAGCCCTGCTGCGCGCCCAATTCAATCTCTCCGCCGGGCAGCTTCCGCGTTTCGATCTGATGTTCCTCGGCATGGGCAATGAAGGCCACACCCTTTCGCTCTTCCCCGGCACCAAAGCCCTTCACGACAACGGCCGCCTTGTCATGCGCAATTGGGTGGGCAAGCTGTACACTGAGCGCGTCACCTGCACCGCCCCCGTCGCCAACAATTCCGCCCTGGTCGTCTTCATGGTCGGCGGCGCGGATAAAGCGCCCGCGCTCAAAGCCGTCCTCGAAGGCCCGCACGAGCCCGAACAGCTTCCCTCGCAGTTGATCAATCCCAGCAGCGGAAAACTGCTTTGGCTGCTCGATACTGCTGCTTCCTCAATGCTCTCAAAGGAAGTTGCGACATAATCCGCCGGATAAGCTAGAATCACCGTAATTATCGTCCTATCAATCGACAGAGGAGAATACAATGGCCACCACCACCGCAACCCCCGGCTCCATCCAGTCTTTACTCGGAGCCAAAGCCGATTCCCTGCTCGGCTTCAGCAATCCCAAGATCTCCAAGGACCACCTGCATCTACCCGGCCCCGATTTTATCGACCGCATCTGGCTGCACTCTGACCGCAATTCGCGGGTCATCACCAATCTCCGCCGCATGTTCCATCACGGCCGTCTGGCCGGCACCGGCTATCTCTCCATCCTCCCGGTCGACCAGGGCATCGAGCACTCGGCCGGCGCCAGCTTCGCCAAGAATCCCATTTATTTTGACGGTGAAAACATCGTCAAGCTGGCCGTCGAGGGCGGCTGCAACGCGGTGGCCTCCACCTACGGCGTCCTCGGCTCGGTCAGCCGCAAATACGCCCACAAAATTCCCTTCCTCGTAAAAATCAATCACAACGAACTGCTCACCTATCCCAACAAGTCCGACGAGATTCTTTTCGGCACCGTGAAGATGGCCTGGGACATGGGTGCCGCCGCGGTGGGAGCCACGATTTATTACGGCAGCGACAACGCCGATCGCCAAATCACCGAAATCAGCCGCGCCTTCGCCGAAGCCCACGACTACGGCATGGCCACCGTGCTGTGGTGCTACCTCCGCAACAACGCCTTCAAAACCAAGGACAAGGACTATCACCTCTCCGCCGACCTCACCGGTCAGGCCAACCATCTTGGCGTCACCATCGAAGCCGACATCATCAAGCAAAAACTTCCCGAGCTAAACGGTGGCTACGAAATGCTCAACATGGGCGATTCCAGCTACGGTAAATTCGATAAGCGCATCTACACCGAGCTTTCCAGCGACCACCCCATCGACCTTTGCCGCTACCAGGTCATCAACTGCTACGGCGGCCGCGCCGGCCTCATCAACTCCGGCGGCGCCAGCGGTGCCAACGACTTCGAAGAAGCCGTCACCACCGCCGTCATCAACAAGCGCGCCGGCGGCACCGGCCTAATCTCCGGCCGCAAAGCCTTCCAGCGCCCCATGACCGAAGGCGTAAAACTCCTAAACGCCGTCCAAGACGTCTACCTAAACAAAGAAGTAGCCATCGCCTAATCTTCGGAGTTGCCGTTGCTTTTGCCTTTGTAGCGGCCGGGCTTGAGGCCCGGCCTGCGCATTTCGCTTTTCTAGGGGCGCAGCATGCTGCGCCCCAGCTCGCCCGGGTATTGGCGATGACTAATTCCCAACTCGACGCCTTCCTCCTCCGTCACCGCTACGCCGTACTCTCCTCCCTGTCCGCGAACCACACCCCACAATCGGCCCTGATCGGCATCGCCACCGCCCCGGGTCTAGAAATCGTCTTTGACACAACAAAAGCCTCCAGAAAATACCCAAACCTAATCGCCAATCCAAAATGCTCGCTGGTAATCGGTTGGGACAACGAACAAACCCTGCAATACGAAGGCGTCGCTCACGAACCCACCGGCGAAGAATTATCCCACTACCAACAAATCTATTTCGCCGCTTGGCCCGACGGCCCCACTCGTCTCTCCTGGGCCGGCATCACGCATTTCGTAATCCACCCCACCTGGCTCCGCTATTCGGACTTCAACCAATCCCCGCCGAAAATCGCGGAAATCGAATTCTAAAATCCCTCCGCCATCGCCCCGCCCGCTTTGTGATAAAACATATTTCATGAAATCAACTCATCTCCGCGCCATCTTAAAACCCCTATTGGTCCTCGCCGCTCTAGCCTGCATCATCACCACCCGCGCGCAAGACTCCCGAGCACCCGCCGCCTACCAAGTCCCCGCCGAAAAACTCTCCATCTACGTCGGCCAATATCAATACGACGACAATCCCTACAATCCTCTCTCCGTCTCCCTCACCGGCAACAAGCTCTTCATCGAATCCGAACGCTCCCCGCATCAGGAATTTCTTCCCCAAGCTCCGGACACCTTCTCCCCCGCCAACAACCCGGTTCCCGCCACCTTCAAATTCATCATCGGCGAGGACGGCAAAGTCTCCGGCTTCCTGCGCATCGCCGCCGATAAATCCACGCGCCACGCAAAAAAAATCAGCGACCAGCCACAAGTTTTCGATAAGCCCGAATTCTCGCGCCAAGAGGTCATGATCCCCGTCCGCGACGGCGCCAAACTCCACACGGTAATCCTCACGCCCAAAGGCGCCACCGCCCCGCTACCCATCCTCATGGAGCGCACTCCGTACGGCGTGGACGGCAATGACTCGGACGGCACCAACGCCCGCTATTCCGAGCTCGTCCACGACCGCTACATCTTCGTCTTTCAGGACATCCGTGGCCGCTACAAATCCGAAGGCACCTTCG
>JBEKVU010000409.1:0-4236 GCA_049513775.1 Candidatus Acidiferrum sp. | reverse complement strand
TCAGCCTCGCGGTGTCCGCACCCGCAAAGCCATCCTCCTCCGCGCCGCACATTTGGCCTCCCTTGAAGGCCTTGAAGGCCTCACCGTCGGCCGCCTCGCCGAAGATCTCAACATGAGCAAAAGTGGCCTCTTCGCGCACTTCGGCTCCAAGCAAGACCTGCAACTCGCCACGGTGGAAACCGCGCGTCAAATGTTCATCGATCAGATCACGCGCCCCGCGCTCATCGCCCCGCACGGCATGCCGCGTCTGTGGAATCTAATTCAAAGCTGGCTGGGTCACGTCGAACGAAAAATCTTCACCGGTGGCTGCTTTTTCACTGCCGCATCGTTTGAATTCGATGGCCGCACCGGCCCGGTGCACGACCGCATCGTCGAAATTATGCGCGAGTGGATGGCCACCCTTGATCGCGCCGTAGCCGAAGCGCAAAAGGCCGGCCACATTGACCCGCACGCCAACACCTCGATGCTGGCCTACGAACTGCAATCCCTCGGCTTGGGCGCCCACTGGTCGCGCCAACTCCTCGACGATCCGACCGCCTACACCCGCACGCTCTCCGTAATTCGCGAGCGCCTCTTAAACGTAGCCACCCCTGCCAGCCCCCGGTTAGCCCCGGTGGCCCCACGCAAATAGCCAGCGCGAGCTCGGCTTCTCGAGCGGCGAATCTTTAGATTCGCATCGGTTGTTTTTCTAACGGAAGGAATATCCCTGCGGCCACCACTCACCGAACGGCAGAAACCTCAACCGCCTTGCGCGGATATTTCGTAGCCACGTAATTATCCACCAGCGCCTGAAACGCCACCGCCAACTCCTCGTACGTCCCTTCCAGCGTCACATCTTTCTTCCCATCAATATAAACCGGACACCGTGGCGCTTCCCCAGTTCCCGGCAAACTAATCCCAATACTCGCCGCTTTCGATTCCCCCGGACCATTCACAATGCAGCCCATTACCGCGAGCGTCATCGTTTCAACGCCATCGTATTGCGTCTTCCAGGTGGGCATCATCTCGCGAATATAATCCTGGGTCTTCTCAGCAAGCTCCTGAAACGTCGAACTCGTGGTCCGCCCGCATCCCGGGCAGGCCGTCACACTCGGCGAAAACGCCCGCAGCGCCAACGACTGCAGCACCTCGCACGCTGCATAAACTTCTTCACGCCGATCCCCGCCGGGTTTCGGCGTCAGCGAAATCCGGATCGTATCGCCAATCCCGTCATACAGCAGCACGCCGAGCGCCGCCGCCGACCAAATCTGCCCCTTCATCCCCATCCCGGCTTCCGTCAACCCCAAATGCAGGGGCTGCTCGGTCTTCGCCGACAGATCGCGATACACAGTAATCAAATCGCGCGGCCGCGACGTCTTGCACGAGATAATAATCTGGTCATTGCGCAATCCGCTCTCAAGCGCCAGCTCCGTCGATTGCAGCGCCGAAAGCACCATGCACTGATTAATGATGTCCTCGGACTCGAGTCCCAAGTTTTTGTCGGTGTTCTCCTGCATCTTGCTCATCACCAGTTCCTGGTTGAGCGACCCGCCGTTTACGCCGATGCGCACCGGCTTTCCGTGGTCCACGGCCACTTTGCAAATGGTGGAAAATTGTTCGTCGCGCCGTTGACCTGCGCCCACATTTCCAGGATTGATGCGGTATTTATCCAGCGCCGCGGCGCATTCCGGATATTTCTTGAGTAGCACATGCCCGTTGTAATGAAAATCCCCAATAATCGGCACGTTGCAGCCGGCCTCGAGCAGCCGCTTCTTGATAATCGGCACTGCCGCCGCCGCTTCCGGCACATTCACCGTCCATCGCACCAACTCCGACCCAGCCTCGGCAAGTTCCAGCGTCTGCTTTAGCGTGGACTCGACGTCCGCCGTATCGGTGTTCGTCATCGACTGCACCACAATCGGCGCGCCGCCGCCCACGCGTACCTGTCCGACCTTCACGCCGTAGGTCTTCCGGCGCGGGTGTTTCGCCGCCCTAGCGTCAAATCCTTCAATTTGCGTAAGCATGCTCTTTAATTCTAACGCGAATCGGCCCGCCCCGTGAAATTGCCACTTTAGCGAAATTGCGCTGGCCGATGGTGCGCTCGATCGCGGGGATGCCCGCGAAAATTTCTGTTTGGCGCCGTCGTGCTCTTCTCATCAGGCGTTCCAAGCAGATGTTCCACCAGAACATGGTTGCCGCGCGGCGCACGGCTCCTCGTCACGCGTGATGCCCAATCGGCGAATAATCAAGCCGAGGCGCGTGCTCCTCCGTTACAGCGAACCGCGAATCCCCAACGCGTCCGCATGCTCGCGCAGCGCCGCGATACAAAATGCAATATGCTCCTCAATCGGCACACCCAACTCCTCCGCTCCTTTGCGCACATCGTCGCGATTCACGCCGCGCGCGAACGCTTTATCTTTCAGCCGTTTTTTCACCGAATCCGCTTCCAGATCCAAAATGCTTTTCGATGGCCGTACATACGTGCACGCCACCAGAAATCCCGCCAGTTCGTCGCACGCAAAGAGTGTGTGCTCGAGTGCCGTCTGCCGTGGCACGTTCGAATAATCGGCATGCGAAAGAATCGCCCGCACAATCTGTTCCGGGTAACCGCGTGCGCGCAAAATTTTCGCCCCTTCGGCCGGATGCTCCGCATCCGCCGCGTGCGCGTTGTTCGGCCACCGCTCGTAATCAAAATCGTGCAGCAGCGCCGTCACGCCCCACAACTCCTCGTCCGCCCCATTCTTCCGCGCGTAAGCGCGCACGCACGCTTCGACGGCTAGCATGTGCTTGCGCAGCGATTCCGATTGCGTGTATTCGCAAACCAGTTTCCAGGCATGTTCCCGAGAAGGAGGGTTGTGATCGCTCATGGCGTTAAAAATATAACAGAGCTTTTTTGGTTCGCGGGCGTTTTCCAGAGGGCCTTACCGCGGGGCTGGCCTCAGCTAAAGCCTAGCACCGGATGTGGCGCATACAGTTCCTCAAGCGACGCAATCTCGGGAGCTGTCAATTTCACCGCGAGCGCCGCGACGGCATCGGTCAGATGGTGCTGCTTGGTTGCGCCAACAATCGGTGCCGTTACGTACGGCTTGCTCAGCATCCACGCCAGGGCCAGTTGCGCGCGCGGCACCCCGCGCTTTTCCGATAGCTCACCAAGCCGGTCGATAATTTTGCGATCGTTCTCTTCTGTCTCGGAATACAGCACCTTGCCGAACTGGTCGGTCTCGAGCCGCTTGGTGCTTTCGCCTTGCCACGGCCGCGCCAGCCGCCCGCGCCCGAGCGGGCTCCACGGAATCACGCCCACGCCCTCTGATTGGCACAGCGCCATCATCTCGCGCTCTTCCTCGCGATACAGCAAGTTGTAATAATTTTGCATCGAGACAAACCGCGTCCATCCGCGCAAATCCGCCAGATACAGCGCTTTGGTAAATTGCCACGCATACATCGACGACGCTCCGATGTACCGCACCTTGCCCGACTTCACCACGTCGTGCAGCGCTTCGAGCGTCTCTTCGATCGGTGTGTCGTAGTCCCAGCGATGCGTCTGGTACAGGTCTACGTAATCCGTGCCCAGCCGCCGCAAGCTCTCGTCCAACTCGAAAAGAATCGCTTTGCGCGATAGCCCGCGCCCGTTTGGCTCATCGCGCATCACCCCATGCGCTTTCGTGGCAATCACCACGGACTCGCGCCGCGCGTTGGCCTTCAGAAAACGCCCCACTACCTCTTCGCTCGCCCCAGCCGAGTAAACATTGGCGGTGTCAAAAAAATTGATTCCGAGATCCAGCGCCTGCCGCAGAAATGGCGCGCTCTCTTCTTCATTGAGCGCCCAGTTGTGGCTCCCAGGCTTGGGCTTGCCGGTCGCCGGCGCGCCGTACGTCATGCACCCAAGACAGATCCGTGAAACCTTGAGCCCGGTCTTCCCAAGCCGAACGTAATCCATGAACGCTCCTTCGGGTAGCACTCGACAGTGCGCGTCGTAAGTCTTTTCTCCCGGAACTAAGATGCCGCTCATCCTGCGACAGGTACAAAGAGACGCAGACTTGCAGATGGCTCTCGGGTGGCGCCTCAACTGAGCGAACTATTGAGGATCATTTGGGTCGGCCCTGTTCGTCCTAGATCCGTGCGGGGTGATCGATGTCCGGGCCCTTTAAGGTAAGTGGCTGGCGACCGATGGCCAGGAGATCGGCGGTGCGGGTTTCGATGTTGCGGGATTTGGGGTTCTTTATGTTGATGCCTTATCGACTGGCCTCGCGATTTGAC
>JBEKVU010000408.1:0-4246 GCA_049513775.1 Candidatus Acidiferrum sp. | reverse complement strand
CGCGATCAGCAGCGTCTCCACAATTTCCTTCATGCCTTCGGTTACCGCCCGCGTCGTGTCCAGCGCCACTACGTAATCCAGATCTTCCGGGAATCGCTCTCTCAACTTGTTCATCAGCTTATTCACGCCGGCTGCGGCATCCACGGCGTTCGATCCCGGCAGTTGGTAGGTGGCAATCACAGCGCTCGGTCTTCCGTTGTAACGGCCCGCGACGCTATAGTCCTGCGAACCCAGCTCGATGCGCGCCACGTCGCGCACGCGCACGATCCCGCCGTCGGGCGTCTCGCGCACCACGATCTGCCCAAACTCCTCCGGAGAAATCAGCCGCCCCTGCGCCAGCACCGAGTACGTAAACTCCGTTCCCTTGGGTGCGGGCTCGCCTCCGGCCTTTCCCGCTGGGTTCACGGTGTTCTGTGCCTGAATGGCGCTGACGATGTCCGTAACCGTTATGCCGAGCTTCGCCAGCTGATCCGGCTTCACCCACATGCGCATGGCATATTGCCCAGCGCCAAACACCTGCACGTTGCCGATCCCCGGGGAGCGCAAAATCGGATCGACCAGGTTGATGTACGCGTAGTTCGCCAGAAAGTTCGCATCATACGTTCCGTGCGGAGAGTACACGCAGATCAGCGTCAGCGGCGCGGTAACCGACTTCCGCACCGTTACGCCGTAGTTGGTCACGTCTATCGGCAATTGCGACGCCGCCAGCGTCTCACGGCTTTGCGCCAGTACGTAATCGTTGTTCGGATCCGTCTTCGCGTCGAAGTCCACGATCAGGCTGGTGGTGGAATTGCCCGTGGCATTCAGCGAGTACATGTAATTCATGTTGTCCACGCCGTTCATCTGCTGCTCGATGGGCGTGGCCACCGCTTGCTCCAAGGTTTGTGCATCCGCTCCGACGTACGTCGCCAGCACCTGAACTTCCGGTGGAACAATGTTAGGGAATTGCGCTACCGGCAAAGCCAGAATAGTGATGGCGCCAACAATTACCATCACGATCGAAATCACCATGGCCACAATAGGCCGGTTAATGAAAAATTTTGACATGGCCCTATTTATCCTTTGCCTGTGCCACAAAAGGCTTGGGATTTACCAGCGCGCCTGCGCGCACTTTCTGCACTCCCTCCGCTATCACCCTGTCCCCCGGTTTTAACCCTTCGGAGATCACCCAATCCGAGCCGGAGCGATCGCCTGCCGTGATCGTTCGAATGTCCACTTTGTTGTCCGCGCCGACCACTGCAATTTGATAGCCTCCCTGCAGCTCCGTCACCGCGCGCTGCGGAACCAGCAACGCGCCTTGTTGCATCCGGATCACTGCGCGCACCTTTCCATAGCCCCCCGGCCGCAGAATATTCCCCGGATTGGGAAACAATCCGGCGATGCGAATCGCCCCCGTGCCCACATCCACTTGCCGGTCCGCAAAGTAAAACGTTCCTTCATGCGTATAAGTTGTGCCGTCCGCCAAAATCAGCTGCAGGTGCAGATTCTTGTCCGCTGCCTCTCGCGTTGTCTCCGTGGGAAAGCGCCTTCGCCAGGCCAGATACTGCGGTTCGCTCACCGTAAAATAAACCTTGATGGGATCCACGGTCGAAACCGAAGTCACCGGCCCGCTGCTCAGATTTACCAGCGCTCCCACTTGCAGTTGCGCCTGCCCGGCAATGCCATCGATCGGTGCAATCAGGCGCGTAAAGTCGAGGTTGATTTGGGCTGTTTCAACCGCTGCTTGGCTGGTCTTGATCTGCGCCTCGGCGGTTGCCACCGTGGCCAACGCAGCCAGGTTGTTCTGCACCGCATTGTCCAGATCCTGCTGACTGGCGGCCTCTTCTTTGGCCAGCGGCGTGTACCGGTTCACATCCAACTGCGTCCGCCCTTGCACCGCTACGGCATTGGCCAGCAACGCCTTCGCCTGCGCCAATTGCCCTTCTGCCTGGTCTAGCGCCGCTTGAAAGGGTCGTGGATCAATCTGAAACAGCAGTTGCCCTTGCTTGACGAATGCCCCTTCTTGATAACCCTGCCGTAGCAAATACCCAGTGACCTGTGCTCGCACGTCGGCATTGGTGAGCCCGTCGAGAGTTCCAATCCACTCCCCATAAATCGGCACGTCCTTCTGCTCCACCGTGACCACCTGCACTTCCAACGGCGCGCCGCCCGGCGCCCCCGAAACCTTCTTCGGGCGCATCACCCCAACAATCACGGCGATGATAGCCAGACAAACCGCTGCGCCTATCCACACCTTGTACTTCGCCAGCGTACTCATCTTCACCCCCGGCCGCGTGCTTCTGCCAACTTCGTCATGCAAATCCTGCGCATTTTCGCGCAAATCGCGCGAACCCACTGGTTAATTTGTTTGCGAACATTCGCCACGTTGGCTGCTGGGCCAGCGCGTCATTCCACCGCTTCGCCTGTAACGATGATTTGGCGCCAACTTAAGATGTAGTTTTTTTTGCCCTGCAAATCATTGTGGAAGCTCCCTTTGCTGCAAATGCTCTTGGGAGCTAAATCTGATTTTCGGGGGAACCTAAAAGCCAACCTGTTTTGCTCCGGGGAGGGTTGGGATCACACATACATCGGGACGGGCCACTGGGCCAAAACTCAGAGCCTTACGCCTTCTGACCAGGCTTGGCCGTGCACATGGCTTCCAGCAGCCACTTCCGCAATGTCGGAACAAAATGTACGCTCACGTCATGAAACATCAGCCCTATCCCGAGGTTCGGATGCGAATACACCACATTCGCGGCTGACTCGAAAAACTCTCCGACCGTAAAGATCTTAACCACCACCGCCGTCCCCACCGGCAGCGGATTCACCATGTCTAGATAGCATCCATTTAGGCTGATTTCGGAAACGCGCGCATTCAGCTTCGCGTCGGTGCTCGCCTCCCGCACCTCGGCATTCGCCACAAAGGGATACCGCGGGCTTTTGCGCCGCTCGGCCCCGGTTTCTCCATCCTTAGGCTCTGAAGTGGTCAAATGCTCGCCTCACTCAATTTCGCAGCGGTGATTAAATTCGTCCAATGACGCTTCGGCCCTTGTTTATATTCGGGCCAGGAACCAAAATGGGAAATCCAGTGTTATCGCCGAGCTTTCCGCCATGTTACTCCGTAATCTTATTGCCGCAAAACAAATCAACGGCACCGTTGGACTAACTAACACTGCCCTCCAGCGCTCAGAAATCGGCATAGGGGGAGCGGTCGCCCGCTCGCCCCTGCCACACCACCCGACATGCGCGTCCGCATCGGGCGGTTCAGAGGGTCTACGCAAGGCCACCGAACAGCCGAGGAAGACCAAGAGAGTCGAAGTAGGCGATCGGAAGTGCAATGGACAAGGCCGGGCTGTTCGCCGCACGCCACGGCCCGTGCCGGCTACCCGCCGTTTGTGCAGCGAGGGCGTTACCGACCGCGTTGGCGTAGTTGCCTGTACCGATGCTGCCCATACTTCCATTGCGTCCAGATCATGGACCGCAGACGATCGTATGGACATTGATCCAGTTGCTGTAGCAGTGAGGGTGTCTGACAGAGGCCGAAATAGCCCTTCAAGCCCCTTAAATAGGCTGCCCGTATCGAGGGCCAGTACTCCTTCAGGTCGCCCGAAAGATCTCCGACTTTCATGCCGTCGATTCCCGAACTTCCTTTGTTCGCTTTGACTCGCTTGTAAGCCTGCCAGCAGTTTTCCCGCGCACAGACTTCTTCCATCAGCTGCTCGTGACCTACACCCGCTGCTGACTTCTGTCGCACGGTCAGAGTGAATCGCTCCACCCATGAGCAGGGCCTGGACGAAAGTCCAGGCCCTGCTTAGCCCGATTCTCAAGTCGACGTAGCGCCCTGAGCGCCAACCTGTCGACGGTTCCAACGTTGTCAGCGCCGTACTTGCAGCGACAACGTCGTCGTCTTCGTCACGCCGCCACCGGTACCGGTAACCGTAATCGGATAGGTGCCGGTCTTCGCGCTGCGAGAAACGGTGATGTTCATGTCCGTGGTGCCCGAGCCCGGCGCCGCAATCGAAGCAGGGCTGAAGCTTACGGTCACGCCACTCGGCTGACCGCTCGCGCTGAACGTAATCGTCGAGTCAAACCCGCCAGAGACCGCCGTGGTGACGACCGCATAGCCGCTCTGCCCCTGATCCAGATAGCCCGAACTGGGCGACACGGAAATGGTGAACGTCCCGGACGCTGCCGTAGTCACCGTCAGCGCCACCGTCGCGGTGTGCGTAGTCCCGCCGCCTGTGCCGCTCACCGTGATCGTGTACGT
>JBEKVU010000407.1:0-4293 GCA_049513775.1 Candidatus Acidiferrum sp. | reverse complement strand
CAGATTTTGCTCCGGGCGCAGATCAGCTTCGGCGATGAAGTGATTCTGATTGGCGACCGGGGACAGAATGTATTTGCCAAACGAAATGGGGCCCAGCGCGAAAGTGCTCAGATCCAGGTTGGCGACATCGAGTTGGTCGGCAACCGATACAACTTGTGCTGGCGCGCTAGCCGTGGCTTCATTTTCGAAGGTAATGACGTACGGCAGCGGTGCGGCTCCCCCCACAAAACGCGAGCTGCCGACTCCAGTGGGTCCCGCTTTGTCGTTTGGATCAACACTCGCTACGATAGGCTTTGGATCCGGTGGTGGTGGCGGAGGGCCAATCGGAAAAGGTCGGCATCCTATTGTAAATTCAGAGCCTATCGGACAGGGCCTGGTGTTGTCGGGGTTGCAGGTTGTGCCGTCCGGCGACACGTGGTAACCCCCAATTGCCAGGCACTGCGGCGCGGTGATTTTGCAGTCCGGCCGTGTGCCTGTAATGCTGAAGTCCTTTAATGTGCATCCTGGGGGCGCCGGAATTCCTCCGATCACCAGGCCGCCATTGCCCCCATTTGTGCCGTCGCTGCAGCTTGTTCCACCCGCCTGGACCCCCCCGTTGCAACTGGCTTCCGCTACGGGTCCCCACGGCCGACGGCCAACCGGGGCGAAGCGACTTGCAGGACGCGGGGCAAGTGAAAGCTCCGCAGCTGCGGAGAAGGGCACCCGGGCTGTAACTAGATTTGCCACTCGCTGTTCGGGTGGGTCCGCTGGAACGGGACCCGCGGTCCGCACGAGTCGTGTGTCAGGCGTAACTCGGGCCAAGTCCGGTTTCGGGCCCCGTAGCGGCGAAACGGAAACGTCTGCCGGCGTGCTCGCGGTAAGTGCTGCGACGGTTCCATACGCCGCAAAGTCGATCTCCATTTGCGCCAAGCTAAATGTGTCCGATTGTGATCCCGAACTGGTAAGCAGGTCTTGCCGCCCAATCGTAATCACGTTTTGCAGCTGCGTGCTTATGTAATTTTCAAGCGCGCCGGTGAGCGACGCCGGTATGGTTACGCCGAACGTGTTCTGCGCGTAGCTCTGCGCACCAGCCACCAGATCGCTCAGAGCCAGCGGGTCCAGCGTGGGATCAAAAAACGAGTTTTGATTGTTTACGTAAAGCAGAAAGGTGGTTCCTTCAGCCAGCCCGGGCGGAACTTGCAGGCCAAGATCGAGAATGCCGGTGTAGCCCGCGGGGATTACGGGAATCAGAAATACGGCGTTCGTATAAGCGGCGCCGGGAGTAGTGATGTCCAGCGGTATTCCGGTCCAGCTCACAATTTCTTGTTGCGGATTTGCGGGTGGCGGCAAGACGGGAAAATACCCCGTCAGCGGAAAATTATTGGGCACGGCAATTCCAACGGAAACTGCGAACGCGTCGACATTGCCGCGATTGGCGATCAGAATGCCGAACCTGTTGGAGGTGCCTCCGCGAAAGGCGGTTCGGCCGAGGTAATTGACATAGATCTGAGGAAATTGCGCGTTCACCACGGTGAATGCTCCCGGCAATTTCACGGTGGTGTTGTCTGGGTTGGTGACCACGACGTCCCAGGCTCCCAGCGCCGCGCCCACCAGATTAAATGTTCCCAAAATCGCCGCCTGCCCTGGGTCTTCTGCCACGGGCGACGCCATGATGCTCGTTTGACCCGATCGCTGCAGTTGCACTGTCGCGCCGGGCTGGAACCCGCTGCCGGAAAGAACTGTGGTGACCAAGCCTCCCGAGCCGCCCGCCGCCGGCGAAACGGCCGCCAAGAATAGCCCTTTGGTCCGCTCAAACGCCCCGATGTCGCATCGCGTGTCTTGCGGCCGGAAAAATCCTCTCTGATCGATGATCGAGCAAGCCGAGCCGCCGCTGCCCGGCGTGCTGGAACTTCCGGCGTCAATGGCGGGACTTCCAAGCTGCAGCGCCATGGTCTGGTTTTGGCCGCCGTTCAAGACCAGCGCCCCTAACAACGGATTCACCCCGGTGATATCCGCCGCCGTGTTTCCTCCCCATGAACAATTCGTCGCGTCCTGAATGAGGTTGTAGCCAAGCGAGATACCAGTTGGAGTTGCGCTCGGCGCGGTAAAGCAGTCCGCTTCCACTCCGTTGACGGTATTGCCGGCGAGAATCGAATTCGCAAAGGAAAAATTAACGTTGCCTTGAAACCCTCCGGCGCTTGCTACGTTCGTCGCGGTGTTCTGCGCAATCGTGAGATTATTGAAGATTGCTGTGCCGTCGTTGTTTTGTATGCCGCCGGCCGCGTTGGACGCGATATTCAAAGCAACCGTCGTGTTGGTAGCCACCAGCCCGCCGAAATCGTTGGCGATCCCCGCGCCATTGGCCGCCTGATTGTTCGAGATGGTACTTTCGGTGACCGTTAGAACTCCTCCATTAACAACGTTCGCTAACCCTCCCCCGGTCGCCGTAGCGAAATTAAAACTGATATTGCTATTCGAGATCAGCGTGGTACCCTCATTGGAAACACCACCGCCGTCCTCGCGCGCCACATTATTTGTCAGGCTCGAGCCCACGATGTTGAGCGTTCCGTGGTTGTAGATTGCGCCTCCCTGGCTGCCCGTGCACCCTTGCACGGTAGAACTCACGAGCGACAGGCTTCCCGAATTATTCAGGCAGCCCCCGCCCCCCGAAGAGCCCTCACCCTCAGGCTCCGTTCCGTTCTGTAGCGTCACGCCTGAAAACTCCACAATTCCCGTATTTCCGATGACTGCCAAGCGGTCGGCGTTCCCGGCGTCGATAATCGTTTGTCCGGCACCCGCCCCTGCAACATTGATTTGACCCGACATGCACAGCGTGACCGTTCCACCACTGTTCTCGTTGTAGACCGCCACGATGCAGTTTGCTGTGAAGGTAAGCGCATACGTCCCCGCCGGCACCGTGATTTGGTGCGCACCGGCATCGGCATTGGACTCCTGAATCGCGGCGCGCAGCGTGCATTCCGGGTTTCCCGAGCCATCGGGCGCCGGGTTTCCCGTTGCACACTTTCCGTCGCCCAGACTCTGGTCCGCGCGGTCTGCCGTACTGTTTACCGTGAAGTTCTGCGCGTGCAAAGATGTTGTCATCCCAGTTAGTAAGATCAGCAGAATTAATGCGAGTGCGCACGGGGTGCAAAATGTACGCAGAAGAAAGCGCAGGGCAGATTCATAAATCTGTACCGTTAGGCAGGGCAAAATCACGTTGGGATTCATGACAACTATGACCCCTAAAAAAGATTATGTGACGCTCCAGCTGCGTTGGAAGCTACAACAAGGACACGAAGGTGTCTTCAGGAAGGTCTCAGGAAAGTATCAGGATTTCTCAGGATTTCTTAGGGCCGTAACGCGAAGATTTTGGAAGATTTACCGAGAACCATTTGGGTCTTCTCAATTATTGCGAGCCTGGGTTCTCCGCCATTTCATTGCCTCCTTTTGCAGGCTTCACTGTTGGCCCGGCAGGGATTTCATGCTAAGTTCCGCATCGTCCCCGTCTCTTCCGGACCACTGGGGATTTCGCGCTCATTCCTGTTCCCTTGGCCAGACGAGTCAGGATTTTTCGAGCCGCCTATGAGTAATAACGACAAGGACTTATACGAATTTGGGCCTTTTCGTCTGGATACCGGCCAGCAGCGGCTCTTGCGTGGCGACCAGCGCATTCCGCTACAGCCCAAGGCTTTCGAGACCCTGCTCTTTCTGGTACGCAACGGCGAAAAGCTCTCTCTAAAGGAGGACCTGCTCAACGCCGTCTGGCCTGATGCTTTCGTAGAGGAATCCAATCTCACCCAGAATGTCTTTGTCCTTCGCAAGGCGCTCGGCGACGAGGACGGCGACCGCCGCTACATCATTACCGTGCCGGGCCGAGGTTACCGGTTTGCCGAAAGCGTACATATCGTTCCAACTTCCAAAACCGATGTCCCGACCGTTCCTATAACACCGCCCGCAGACATTACGACAAAGGTTGCAACGGAAAAGGTACTGCGTGCCGAACCGCCAGCCACAACGCCACGCTCGAGTTTTTATTGGCTTGCTCTTTTGGCCGGCATGGTTCTGCTGTGCTGCGTCGGCTATCTGGCTTTGCGGCAGTACCGTTATGGCCAAGCAGCCGCAGGTACCACCAGGATTATGCTCGCCGTCCTACCATTCAAGAATCTTACCGGTGACCCCGAACAGGAATATTTCGCCGACGGCCTCACCGAAGAGTTGATCACCCAGCTTGGCCAACTGCACCCGGAACAGTTGGGCGTCATTTCGCGTACTTCAGTGATGTGCTACAAACAAGGCGACAAGCGCCTCGACCAG
>JBEKVU010000406.1:0-4303 GCA_049513775.1 Candidatus Acidiferrum sp. | reverse complement strand
TCAGCTTCGAACTTTGGAGCGGCAACAACAACATCTTCGACCCCCATACCGGCAACGCCATGGCCCGTATCACCCTCTACGGCGAAGTCCGCCAATACACGCAGCTCGGCGAAACCGCCTTCATGCAAGATAAATGGCGCAAAGCCACCCTCTTCATTCGCACCCATCCGCTGCTCGAAGCAAAACTCCTCCTCGCCCGCGTCATCTCCACCTGGTTCGGCACGCAACGCCCGGTGGCCGACTTTCTCCGCACCGATTTCTGGCTCGAGCGTACCATCTTCATCGTGAACGCCCTGGTCTTTCTCGGCACGCTCACCGGGATCGTCGTTCTCTACCGCCGCCGCAGCACGTATGCTTTCCCGCTAGCCGCCGCGCCAGTGATTTTTCCAGTCGTCTACTACATCACTCACACCTCGCTGCGTTACCGCCATCCGCTTGACCCCATCCTGCTGCTCCTCACCGCCCTGGCTCTAGCCGCCCCATTTCGCCCCATTCAACCAACGATTCAACCGACAGTTCACCCCACACCGCCATCGGTACAATAACGTACCTGTCCCACCCACTGTCCGCTTTCTATCCCTTAGAGCAGTTGTTCTCCGTTCCCGCTCACGTTACTCTCTCCCGGTAAGCACAAGCAGGTCCCCCAGCCCCCCCCTCGCTTGAAGTGTCACACCATCAAAAGTTATCCATCCCGGGAGGGTTGCTCGTGCGCCAAAAACCGTTTTCCAGTCTCGTTGTAAGACTTTGCCGACCGCTTTCGTTGCTCGCGCTTTTATGGCTTCCTGTTGCCGCGCGCGCGCAACAACCCATCCGCGTCAATTGCGCCGGACCCAACTACACGGATTCGAAAGGACAGCTCTGGCAGGCGGACTTCGGCTTCAACGGCGGCACCCCGCGCAATCTTTCCGCCACCGTCAAAGGCGTCTACGATCAAGCCTTGTTTCAGAAGTCCCGCCTCAACGAAAACGCCAATTCCGGGTTGATCTACACCTTCAACGTTCCGGACGGCGAATATCGCGTAAATCTATATTTCGCGGAAACTTGGGCCCCCGATCAAGTCGTCGGCGCACGCGTCTTCAACGTCAAGCTTCAGGGTGCCGCCGCCTTCACCAGCCTCGATGTCTACGCCGAAGCCGGCGCCAACGCCGAACTCGTCAAGGGCTCCGACATCTCCGTCACCAACGGCCAAATTGCCATCGAGTTTGACGACATCGTCGCCAGCGCCAAGATCGACGCCATTGAAATTCTTCCCGGTGCCTCCGGTCCGCAAATTACCCTCAACTTCAAATATCCTGACGGCACCCCGGTCGCCGGCAAGCTAAGCTACACCATCTCTTCGACACTGCTCACTTTCAACGGCAGCGAGCCGCTCGTCAACGGCCAGCTCAACTGCGCGCTCCTTGCCAATCCCAGCGCCCTCGGCATCAGCGTGGACTTCACCGTGAACGCCTCTCTAACAGACGCCGCCGGAAATGTTCTCTGGCATGTGAATGTAGGAATGAATCCGTCGCAGGTAAATCTGGCCACCGTGCAGAATTCCGATCTCACGGTCGTCGTGCAAAAACTATAGGTGAGATCATCGCAGCGAAGAGGCGCGCAACGATAATCGCGCTTCTTCGTTATACCACCGCCTGCTAGTCCAACTACCACTCCGGCGGGTTGACCCAAATTCCCGGCGATGCCTTTAAAACTCGCGCGCATGACGCGCACCGCCACGTCCGTTTATTCTCGCCCCGGCTTATCTCTGCCACAAACAGGCATCCGTGCCCTCTTATCCGGCACCGCATGCGTTTGCTCGAATCAAGATTTGTATATTTCGGCCGCCCATCGCGCAGTTCGAAATGCTCGTGTTGCTGGCCCGAGCGCAATCCACACTGTCCGCTAACGCACTTAAATAGTGGCCCGGGCCCGAACTCTTCGGGCAACAACGCCAGCGGCCACGACCCGAAGTCGTGCGCCAGCGGCGCCTCATGAATCGGACACCGCGGAACGGTCATTTTCAATCCCTGCTGAGTACAAATACTAGCTCTCGCTCGACGCGCTGCGCAGCCCGGTTGTCGCAGCCGTCACCACCGGCGGTCTTTTCCGCCCATTCTCGAATAATTGGCCCGGCGCGTAGCCTGCCCGTCCCAAACTCGATTCCCAGACTCCTGAACACAGCAACCCGCCCAAATCCGTTTCTCTCTTTCGTAAACAAAATCCCCGCGCCGCCAAAGCCCTCGCATAATCCGGCAGCCGCGTAACCCGCAAACCCGTCGTCAATCGAAAGGCCGCATACAATCCGGAAATCACCGCCCGCGTCCACGCGCGCTTCAACGATGTCTCCGCCTCGCAAAACTCCGATACCACCCACCGCGCATCGCGCGCGCCCCAACCCGCAACACGCCCCACCACTGCTCCAATCTCCTCCTCCGAAAAGCAATCCAGAAAAAAGTGCGCGCTGATCAGATCGTACCCGCCCACCGCTGGTTCAAATTCCATCACGTCACAGGCAAAAAACCGCACCCGCTCGCGAAAGCTTTCGCCCATTTTCCTCACCCGGCGCTCCGCAATTGCAATCATTCCCTCGCTCAAATCCACAAAATCCACCCGTACTCCTGCGTTCACCCGCAGCAATTCCGCGAGAAAACGTCCGTCCCCATCGCCGCACAAAAGCGCCCGTTCCGCCGTCTCTCTTTCAGCCAGAAAGGCAAATCGCCTCTTCTCCAACCGTCTCCCAAACGTCAATCGCTCCAGAATTTCGTAGTGGCGTGCCAAGCGGTCGCAGTTCATCCGCCCAGCTTTGCCCGCACTCATGCCACCACTCCCCGCGACACCAATACCGCCAGTGCCGGCGCCAGCAACGCCGCGTCCGCCAAAACGCGCAACACCGCCACCGGCAATTTTTCCCGGCTCACGTTCAATGCCAGCAGCAGCAAAGCTCCCACACCGATCGCCATCCACTCATACGCCAAAAATCCCCGCAACCCCTCGGCCACGCCACCCACCACCGCCAGCAACGCCAACCCCGCAGCAAGTCGGTTCAGCGGCGCGCCTGTCACAGAGGTCAAATGCTCCTGCCCGCCGTTAGAATCGCTGCCTGCCGCGCGCTTCTCCCAACGCTCAATGCACCAGCAATTCAACGCGCACAGCAACCCAAAAAACATCCACGGCGCGCAATCGGCCAGCGGCAACTCTCTGCTCTGCGACCACACCGGCAGCGCCACCCCGCTCGCAAACATCGCCCCGACCACCATCTCCTTCGGCAGCCTCCAGGAAATCCTCCGCCGCAGAAAGTGAATCCCCACGAAATACACCAGGAGAATCGCGGCCAGCCGCCATCCGGCAACACGTTCCGCTGTCGGCAGGTATACCCTAGCCTGCCAAAGAATAATTCCGCCTGCCAGCGCTACAAGTATCACCAGCGTTGTCCGATGCCGCGCGCAGAAAAAATGCCGCGCGCGCAGCCCTCCACGATCCCGCCCGATCCATCCATCCAGCAACCGGTCGCAAACGTAAATCGCCCACACCACCAGGAACAACACCGCCCCATCCGCGCTCGCCAATCTCCCGCCCACCGCCCCAGCAAAATCCGCAGCCCACGTCACCGCCACCATCGGCGCATCCAAACTCAAAATGTTCCACCACAACCACCACGGCACACTCCTAGGTTCCGCACGCACCTCCGCAGCAGAGATGCGCCGCCCAGGGTCCCGGGAAATCGTCGCATCCGTGCAAGTGCGTGCGCGCACCTCCGCGACTATCGACCAATCAGCGGATCGCGCCGCGCACACACCGGCACTCCGTTCGGCAGGCACTCCAGCACCCTGCTGAGAACCCGCCACCAAATTTGCTTGTGGATTTACCGCAGAAGCACTTTTCCCCGCTTCAATGCCCGCCTCAACCACCGCCATACCGATAATCCTCTCCGCCTCAAGCGGGCTAACCAAGAGGATTATCGCACGCGAACTTACTTCAATTCCGGCTCAATCGCACTTCCCCCGAGATCTCAGGACAGCGGAAGCGTCATCGTGCCGTTGTAGCTGGCGGGTCTTCAGACCCGTTCCCTTGAGTCTCCCTGCACAACGTACCGCGCAATCTAACGTCACCGGCAAATTCGGGAGGCAGGGTCACGCAAGACCCGTTTTCGAATTCACCGGTGACGATCGCGATACCGTATTGTGCGTCCAGGGTTAAAACCGTTTCACCCACTCGCAACATTTCTTAACGCCACCCAAGTTGCCTTTGCAGGTCCGGCTTCAGCGGCGACCGGCGTAAACCGCATCTCGCCCTTACCCGCGCCTCACCAGAACTACATGCGCAG
>JBEKVU010000405.1:0-4305 GCA_049513775.1 Candidatus Acidiferrum sp. | reverse complement strand
TACGCTGCGGTCTCGCGAGCACGTGCCCTCTGCGCATGAACTCAGCGGACAGTGGCGATTAGAACTGCGGCTGGGGAGCAAAACAATTGGACGAAGGTGTCGGCGATACCTTCGTATCTACTTTCATGGTCTACTGTGTTTTGTCGTAGCGACTTGTCGATACGGGGTAGATGATCGAGGCCAGGTATTTCCAGGCTCCTCGTGGTCAGATCAGGCCCAAGTTAGGTTAGGCAATCGGTCGGTCTTCTGATTAGGCTTTCAAAGGAGGGTCCATCCGGAGTTTGGCCGACATCTTCACCAAATCCGCGAGCGAATCAGCTTTCATTTTCGACATGACCTTCCCACGGTGCGCTTTAACGGTAATCTCGCTGATTCCCAGTTCCCCGCCCACCTGCTTGTTCAAAAGTCCGTCGACCACCAGTTTCATCACCTGCTGTTCACGCTGCGTGAGCGACGCGTAACGAGCCGTCAAATCCCGGATTTCCTCCGCTTGGCCAAGAAGATTTTGGCTGCGATCCAGTGCATGGCGGATGGCGTCGAGCAACACGTGATCGGGAAAAGGCTTGGTCAAAAATTCGACGGCGCCTGCTTTCATGGCTTGCACGGTTTGCGGTACGTCGCCGTGTCCAGTAATGAAAATGATGGGCAGTTGCGGCCGGTCGGCGATGACCCGCCTCTGCAGATCGAGGCCGTTAAGCCCTGGCAGGGAAATGTCCAGCACCAGGCAGTGGGGGACCGAAGCGGGCGGATGGTCGAGGAATGCTTGCGCGGAAGCGAACAATTCGGGGTGCCAACCGGCTGTTTGAATCAGTAATTCCAGCGATTCTCGAACGGAAATGTCATCGTCAACCACGAACACAACGGGCTTTTCGGGCGGCATAGTTGTGCGTCCCATTTTATGCTCGATCGCTGCGGCCAGCGACATAGTATATCCCCAGGGACGAGTGAGGAAACGTCAGCTCCGTCTCATTGCTTTGCTCAGCGCCTCGCGCAGCGCAACGTCGCTGAACGGCTTGAGAAGTATTTCCGTAGCTCCCTGCTCAAGCACCCGCTTATGGACAGATTCATCTCTCTGCGCGGTGATAAAGATAATCGGAATCTTGTGCCCGCGGCCCTTGAGTTCTTTTTGCAAATCAAGACCGCTCATACCCGGCATGGCGATATCGAGCAGCAGACACATAGTTCGCTCAACGTTTTTAGATGCAAGGAATTCATCGGCAGAAGAGAAAGCGAGGACCGTATAACCGAATTCCTTCAGCAAGTCAGGAAGCGACTCGCGAACGGATTCGTCATCGTCAACCACTACTACTACCAGAGGTTGTCCTGGGGGTTTTTGTTTCTGACCTGCGTCCATAACCTCAGAATGAGCGCGAACACAGGGGGCGTCTATTAGACCTAAGTATTGGTTCCGCACGGGATAGAAAACAGGAATGTTGCGCCGGGGCCTGTATTCCGGAAGGCCCAAAGCCGGCCTTGATGGCTTTCGATGATGGCGCGGCTAACGGAAAGACCGATTCCCATGCCGTGCGTTTTCGTTGTGTAGAAGGCTTTGAATAGCTTTTCCTCCACTTCGGAATCGATACCTACCCCGGCATCCTTGACACTCAGGCGCACGCCGCTTCGTCCCTTTCGGTCTTGATCAGCAATTCCCTCGCACGATCGTCGACGATACTCATGGCATCCGAACCGTTCCCGAGCTGGTTGAGAATCACTTGCTGAATCTGAATCCGATCTCCTGAGACCGCTGGCAGACCAGCGGCAAGCGCCGACTGCACGATGACCCGGTCTCGTTGCAACTCGCTGAGGCATAAGGAGATCACTTCTTCGGCCGCTTCAACACACAATCGACGCCGACTCGTAGAGAAGGCAAAGGCTGAAGTCGTTTAGTTCAAACAAAAACGCTGCACTGTTTAGGTTTGCGGCGACGGTAGCTGGTTGTGCGAGAGAAAGTCTCTTCGGATCAGCCCATCAGAGGCTCTTCCCGTCCAGCGGGTTAAGCCGACATCGCTCAATGCAAGGCCGGCATGCGCCGCTGAACGATTACGCTTCATCTCTAACCATTTTGCCGGATGCAGTCTCGTTAGCAGTTTCGCTAGGATAGTTGAAGAAGATCTGATTGCCGTCGGGGTCATCAATCACCAGCAGCCGGTAACCCCACGAACCCTCTTTCACCGAAACGCCCTTCGCTTCGAGTTCCGCGCGCAGCGCGTCCAACGCGGCCACCTGCTCCTCCGCCTCGACGTTCAGAGAAACGAACATCAGCCCCTTGCCAATCTTCTCCGGCCACGTGTCGGCCAGGATCAGCGCGCAGCCCTGCCGTTCAACCTGTGCAACATGCGCTCTGCCATCCTCCGCGTAGCGCCAGGGGCTCGTGAAGCCGAGCCGATCAATATAAAAGCGCAGCGAAGCCTCAACATCCGTCACGTGCAGCACCGCACGCGCGAACCAGTCTGTCATGGGCTATGCATCCTAGAATGAAGACCACTTCTTCCGACGCCTCGCATCCTACCGCCATCTTACCCAAACGCCGCCGAAGTATCCTCCCGTATATTGTACCGATCGTCCATCCGTTCGCGTGCGCGGGGCAGTTCTGTGCCTGCGACCTCATACAAAAGAAGGCGACCGCCTCCAGAAGCACGGTCGCCTTCGCGTCTTGCAAATCTAGGTTCGCACGGTCAGCACGGGACAATTCGCATGCGCGATCACCCGATGGACTGTCGCCGTTGGAAGATGCGTGGCTGCGCCAGGAACGCCTTGCAATTTGTGTGCGCCGAGGATAATCAGCTGCGCACCTACTTCTTGCGCGCGGTGCAGGATCTTCTCGGCGGATTGATTTCCGTACTCCACCATAAAGTTCGGAGCGCACCACAGCTTGGCGTCGTCCGGCACGAGCTGGCGAAGTTCCTCTTCGTTTGCCTCAACGATTTCCTCTTGGATGCAGGCATGATCGTCATTTCGGCAAGGGGAAAGAACCGTCTGCACCGTGAGCTTCGCTTGATACTCCTCGGCAAGCGATACAGCTATGCAGGAAGCCTTCAGAGATGCTGGACCGAACTGTGTGGCGTAAAGAATGGACCCGATCTTTCCATGTGTCCCCAGGCTCGCGGGCACGTCGGGACCTACCGTCAAAACTGGGCAATGCGCGCGCCGGAGAATCTCCTCGGCTTTCGAGCCAAGCAACACCTTTTCAAGCCCCGTGCGTCCTCGTGTGCCCACAACGATTAAGTCGATCTCATACTTCTCGATGGCCGTTTCTACCGCGGTCCAAATTTCGCCTTCCGCTTCAATAATCTTCTGCGCAATCTCGGGATATTCCCGCTCGAACCGCTCCCGGAGCGCTTTTTTCTCTGCTTCCACCGCGGTCTGCATGCCCACCCAAGCCTCGGGCGGCAGGGCGTAGTTGACTGGTTCGTTGACGTGCAAGGCGTAGAGATTCGCTCCAAAGCTCTTCGCAAGACCGGCAGCATACGGAAATGCGGCTTGCGCGCCCGGCAGGAAATCGGTGGCGAACAAGATATTCTTGAAAGTCACTCGTTCTGCGGTTTGTTCTGCTTGTTTTGCTTGTTTCGTGGCCAGCATATCGTGCCTCCGTGATTGCCAAAGTACTCCTTAGAGGACTCACACTCTGTGACGCCGGCTATCCCTCCCTGTGACGCATGTCACACGCCCACCTAAACAAACAGGCGCTCGAGCAATTGGCCGGAGTCTAGTCCGACGGGCCGCACCGAGCGCCACTCCAAATTGATTTAGTTGGAAGCCCCACCGGCGTTGACCAGCGCATTGATCAGTCCGCTTCCGTTGGGAGTGCCCCAGCCGGTCACCAGGTCGTAGCCCGCCACCGCCGAAAAGCTGCCGGAGGTGCCGCTGGTAATGTCATGAAAGTCGGTATGGTAGCTTGCGGTCACATTTTGCCCATAAATAATTGGATTGAGGAAGCCGATGAGCGGCTCATTCTTCGCAGCGAGTTGCTGGTTCACCAGTGCAACGTATCCGGCCCACATGGGAGCGGCGAAGCTGGTCCCGCCAAGTTCGTTGGCCGTGCAGGTAGTCTGGTCCGCGCATACATAAAATGTAAAGTTCGCGTTCGCCGATACGTCCGGACCGTTGCGATAAGCGGTCGAACCCCCGTTGCTCGAGTTAATTACGCCAGAGATTCTCTGCCACGCCGGAATCGGGATATTGTCCGGCGAAACGCCGCCACCGCTGTTCGCCCAGCCGGTCTCCGATTGCCAAGCACCAGCGGCGCCCGCGGTGATCAAATCCGTGCCACCGACCGACACCACATTCGCATCATCCGCTGGCCAG
>JBEKVU010000404.1:0-4312 GCA_049513775.1 Candidatus Acidiferrum sp. | reverse complement strand
CCGTCAAAGTGTTGGAATAAAGAAGCGACCATTACTTTACCCCTCGACAACAAGTGTTGCATGACGCTCGCCTAGCGTAACGACCTGGCAGTTATTTCAACTTCAAACAAGAGGGGATACATGGAAAAGACAGACGCCCGTATTATGAATCGCGCGGTGAGCCGCCGCTCGCTTTTGAAGACCGGAGCAATCGCGGGAGGAGCGGTGGCGATTGGCGCTGGCCTAATGAGCAGCGTACCAAGCGCATTTGGCCAGAGCAGTGGCAGTTTATCGGCGGGAGACATCGCCATTCTGCAGTTCCTGCTGGTGGCCGAACTCGTCGAAACGGATCTGTGGGCGCAATATGCAGAACTCGGCGGCCTCACGTCCGGCATACCGATCGAGGTGAATCCGAACCAAACCTTGAATCCTTATCAGGTGGCGCTATCGAATCTGGATCCCGATGGGCCGCAATACATCACCAGCAACGCGCTCGATGAATTGAGCCACGCGAACTTCATCAGCGCGTACCTGCAATCGAAAGGCGTGGAACCGGTGAATCTGGACGAGTTTCGCACGCTGCAAGGAAGCACGGCGTTTGGCGCGCAGAACATCGGACGCCTGACGAACCTGACGAAGCTGAACGTGGACACGAGCTGGTACACGCGGTATCGCAGCGCCAAGAACCCGGATTTCGGTGCTACTTTCCCGCAAGCCGTGAAGATCAGCAATCGCCCGGCGATCCCCAGAACGGATGCCGATTTCGGCGACACCAACCATATTCAAGTGATTGCCAATACCGCGGCATTTCACTTCGGAGCGATCGAGCAAGGCGGAACGAGTCTCTACGCGACGCTCGCGCAGAGAGTGAGCAGTCCGGAAGTGCTGCAAATTCTGCTCGGAATCGGCGGGGATGAAACCGTTCATTTCCTCGAATGGACGGATTTTGCGGGCAACGGCGTTGCGGCGCCGATCGCACCGGTATCCGACGGCGGCCTGACGTTCCCGAATTTCTTCGCGCCCATCAACCCGAAGCAGCCACCAAGCGACTTCAACCCAAACAATCCGGCGATTCAACCCAGCTTGATTTTCCCCGTGCCCTGCGAATTCATCAGCGCTAGTTTGCCACACGCTTCGGTGATTCGTCCGCTTACCGACAAGGCTGCAGGCGCAGTCGCCGCCGTTACCGGACTCGCCGCGAGCAACTTGTTCCTTGGTCAGCCACCGGCGTTTTTTACGGCCGCGACGCAGCTGGCCGAAGCGGCCGACGCGGTGGTTCGGAGCTGTTAATCAGCCGCACGCTGACCCGCACGTAAAGCACGCGTCAAAATGGTCCAGGTCACCCTTTTGCACGGGACGATCGGGACCATTTGTTTTCTTTCCTGAGTTAAGATAGCCCGACGCTATGGGAGGCAAAATGCGCGTGATTCGATGGTTGATGATGGCATTGCTGTGTGGTGCGCCGGCGATGGCGCAAACGACTGCGCAGCATGGGATTCACACGGAAGATCTGGATAAGAAGTGCGATCCATGCACGGACTTTGCGCAGTATGCAAACGGGAGCTGGCATGCGCAGAATCCGATTCCGGCGTATATGGATCGCTGGAGCAGGAGGTGGCAGGCGGGGGAGGAAGCGAAAGATCGCTTGAAGGTGATCCTGGACGACGTTTCGAGCCGCACGGATTGGTCGAAGGGAAGCGCGGAGCAGCTGATCGGCGACTATTACGGCTCGTGCATGGACGAGAGTCGAATCGACAACCTGGGACTGACGCCCGCGGAGCCGATGTTGAAGGAAATTCGCGAAATGAATGGAGCGGCGGATCTGCGGCGGGTGATCCTGCAGCTGAACGAGCAGGGAATTTTTGTGCCCTTTGCGCTATATGCGCAGCCGGACAACCACAATCCAACGGAGACGATCGCCACGGTGTTTGCCAGCGGGCTTGGTTTGCCGGACCGCGATTATTACCTGAAGCCGGAAGAGCGATTTGCGGAAGCACGCGACAAATACCACGAGCACGTGACCAAGATGTTTGTGCTGGCGGGCTACGACGAGAAGAGCGCGAAGGCCGCGGCGGAAACGGTTTTTCAGATGGAAAAGAAGCTGGCAGAAAACTCACTGGACAATGTTGCGCTGCGCGACCCTGCGAATACCGATCACAAAATGAGCTACGCGGATTTTACGAAGTTGACTCCGACGATGGACTGGGACAGCTATTTTGCATCCGCGAAGATTTCACATGCGGATCTAAACGTGGCGGAGCCGGCTTTCATGAAGGAAGTGGACCGGCAGCTGCGCGAGACGGCGTTAGCGGACTGGAAAACTTATCTCACCTGGCAGCTGCTGAATGGCGAGGCCGACGCGTTGTCAAAACCGTTCGTGGAGGAAAACTTCGCATTCCAGGGAAAGTATTTGAGCGGAGCGTCCGAGATCAAGCCGCGGTGGAAGCGGTGCGCGGAGTCCACGGACCAGCTTCTGGGAGATGCACTGGGGAAAAAATATGTGGAGAGATATTTCCCGGCGGAGGCGAAAGCACGTGCGCAGGAGATGGTGACGAATATTATCGCGGCGATGCACGACACGATCGAAGGTTTAACGTGGATGACACCGGAGACGAAGAAGAAGGCTCTCGAGAAGCTGGCTACCCTGAACCCCAAGATCGGTTACCCGGACAAGTGGAAAGACTACAGCAGCGTCGCGATCAGCCGCGATTCCTTCTGGAACAATCAGGCTAAGGCATCCCGCTGGAATGTAACGGAAGACAACTGGAAGTTGATCGGGAAACCGACGGATCGCGGACGGTGGGGCATGACGCCGCCGACGTCCAATGCTTATTACAACCCTCTGCTCAACGAGATTGTTTTTCCAGCGGGCATCTTGCAGCCGCCGTCTTTTGACGTGACCGCGGTAGACGCGGTGAACTACGGGTCGATCGGGGTGGTGATCGGGCACGAGATCAGCCACGGGTTCGACGATCAGGGCGCAAAGTACGACGCGCAGGGGCGGCTGCAGAATTGGTGGACCGCCGAGGACAAGAAACTTTTTGAAGAGAAGACGGCGTGCGTGGTGCGGCAATTTGACGGGTATTTTATCGAGCCAAATATTCACCACAACGGGAAACTAGTTTTGGGCGAGAGCATCGGCGATTTGGCCGGGTCGAAGATCGCGTATCTCGCGTTTCAGAAGGCGCAGCAGAAGCATCCGGCTCCGACGCTGGACGGATTGACGCCGGACCAGCAATTTTTTATTGCGTGGGGCCAGTGGCGCGGCGACGAGATTCGTCCGGAAACGCAGAGGAAAATGGTGCAAGGGGATCCGCACCCGATAGCGAAGTACCGGGTGATTGGGCCACTGTCGAACTCCTCGGCGTTTGCGGAGGCGTTTGGCTGCAAGAAGGATTCGGCGATGGTGCGCGCACCTGGGGAGCGGTGCGAGATTTGGTAGAGGTCGGTTGAGAATTACTTTTCCGATTAGAATGTGAAGATTATTACGACGCGCTCCTTGCACGTAATGCAAGGAATCGGCGAATCAGCGAGGTCGCTCTCCTGGTAATCGCCTGCTCACTGTGGCGACGATGCGGCACCGATGCCGCCGGGTGGCCACAGGTATCTGGGACTCGGACTTTTGTTGTTCATCCGTTGCTCGCTATTCCTGGCGTCCAGGTGGTTTGAGAAGCATTCGTTTCGCAAGAGCTGGAAAGACGCTCGCGACGAGCCCTGGGCAGGAATACACAGTGGATATTTCGGCAGACGGGATACGCTCCTTAATCCCACCACCGCGAAAAGATGACTGGTCTTGCTTCTAGGAAGTATTCGGAATCGGCAAGGTCCTTTATCCTGTACGAGCAAAGCGCCGTTTGCGCCATTCGCCCCAAGCGAGCTTCGACCTAGAGGGCATCGATAACGCTCGCCGAATTCTTGCGGAAAAAACTGCCGAAATATTGAGTTTCGATATTCAAGCGGCCATGGTGAACGCGCCTGTCCCAAGCGAATTTGGATCGCGTTACAGGGCGCGGAACATAACGTAGGCGTCGGTGTAGCCGGCGGTTGGGTGCAGGAAGGCTTCGGGGAGGCGGCCGACGATTTCGAAGCCGAGGCTTTGCCAGAGACGGAGGGCGCGTTCGTTGGTGCTGACCACGAAATTAAATTGCATGGCGCGGAAGCCGCGGGTTTTCGCCAGGTCGAGGGAGTGCGCGCACATGGAGCGAGCGATGCCGCGGCCGGTGGCGTGCGGGGCGGTGATGTAGCCGCAGTTGGCCACGTGGGAGCCGCCGCCGTGTTGATTTGGACGGAGGAAATAGGTGCCGAGGATGGCGGCGTTTTCTTCGGCGACGAA
>JBEKVU010000403.1:0-4321 GCA_049513775.1 Candidatus Acidiferrum sp. | reverse complement strand
TCGCCGGCTTGCAGCGCCTCGAGAATCGTTTCCGCCGCGAGCATCCCGCTTTTCATCGCCAGGTGAATGCCCTTGAGCCGCTGCGAGTCGAGAAAACTTCCGGAATCGCCGATGATCAGCCCGCCGTCGAGATAATTCCTCGGCATGGCGTACCATCCGCCATAGGGCAGCGACTTCGCGCCGTACCTCACCATCTTGCCGCCTTCGAGAATTTTCTTCAGGTGCGGATGCGTCTTCCATTTCTGAAACGTGGCGTGCGGATCGAATTCCGAATCGGCGTACTCGAGGGCAATCACCAATCCAATCGACAGTCGATCGTTCGACAGGCCGTAAATCCAGCCGCCGCCGTACATATCCATCGGCACGGGCCAGCCCAGCGTGTGCGCCACATATCCCGGCGCCACTTTCCCCGGCTGAATGTCCCACAACTCTTTCACGCCGATGCCGTAACTTTGCGGATTCAGATTGTCCAGCTTCTTTTTCTCAACCAGTTGCTTGGTCAGCGAGCCGCGCGTGCCTTCCGCCAACACGGTTACTTTGGCGCGCAATTCGTAACCCGGCGTGAAGTTATCTTTGGGCTTGCCGTGCTTGTCGATGCCTTTATCTTCGGTGATGACGCCGGCAATGCCCTCGCCTTCGTAAATCAAATCGCGTCCACCAAACTGCGTGAAAAGGTTTACGCCCGCGGCCTCGACCAAACCGCCCAGCCACTTGGTAATTTTGTTGAGCGAAACAACAAAATTACCCGTGTTCACAAACGGCGGCGGAGTAATCGGCGCGCGAAATGAGGAGCCCTTCGTGAACAGCAGCGCTGCCGAATCCGTAACCGCAGTATCGAGCGGCGCGCTCTTGGCAAAATCCGGCACCAACTCCGCGAGCGCCTTGGGGTTCATAATCGCGCCAGAAAGCTGGTGCGCGCCCACTTCGCGCCCTTTTTCGAGGACGTAGATATTTTCCGCAGAAAGTTTGGGCTGGGCACCCGAGGCGTTGTGAGCTTTGATCAGGTTCGCCAGATGCAGCGCACAGCTCAAACCCGCAGGCCCCGCGCCGACGATCAGCACATCCGCTTCGAGTTGTTCTCTTTGCACGGTCATGAGAGGTCCACGCGAACTTTGCTCTCTCCGTTCAATAAATTACGTTTTGGATTTTTCCAGGGCTTCGGTTAGGGCGGGCATGATCTCGAAGATGTCGGCGACGATGCCGTAGTCGGCAATCTCGAAGATGGGGGCGTTTTGGTCTTTGTTGATGGCGACGATGGTGCGCGCGCCTTTCATGCCAACGACGTGCTGGATGGCGCCGCTGATGCCGAGCGCCAAATATAATTTTGGGGCGACGGTTTGGCCGGAGCTGCCGATTTGGCGTTCCATGGGGAGCCAGCCTTCGTCGCAGATGGGGCGGGAGGCGGCGATTTCGCCGCCGATGGCTTTGGCCAGGGCTTCGGCTTGCGGAATATTCTCCGGGGCTTTGATACCGCGGCCGACGCTGACGATGATGGGCGCTTGCGTGAGATCTACGGCCGATTTTGCTTCTTTGAAAAGATCGAGCGGCTTGGTGCGGATTTCTTCGGGCTTTAGATCTATCGAAATTTTATTTATTGGGGCTTTGCTGGCGTGCGGTTTCAGCAAATCTGCCCGGAAGGCACCCGACTGGAAGGAAGCGAACCACGGGGATGCGCCTTGGAAAGTTACGTCGGCGGCGGTTTTGCCCTGGAACATTTGGCGAACGAAGATGAGTTTGCCGGATTCGTTGCGGTAGCCGATGCAATCGCCGATCATGCCTTTGCCTAGGAGGGCCGCCAGTTTGGGAGCGAAGTCGCGGACTTGGTAGGTGTGTGGCAGCAGAATTAGATCTGGTTTGGTTTGGTCGATTACTTGTTTGAGGGCTCGGGCGTAGCCGTCTGGCGTGTAGGATTCGAGGAGGTCGTGTTCGGCTTGCAGGACTTCGGCGACGTCTTTGGCCGATAGTTCTTCGGCGAACGGGGTTGTGGCTTTGCCGATCACCAGGACACTTACGGTGCTTTGCGTTTCCGCGGCGATTTGTTGGGCGGCGGCTAGTGTTTCGAAGCTGGTGTTATTCCACTTGTTTTGGCGTTGTTCGGTGATTACCAGGATTTTCATTTTTGGTTTTCCCGCTGCTTCGCGATCGGATTCTGTTTCGTTGCAACCGCCTACCGGCTAAAGCCTGTGCCACCTAAAGGCTTTTCGTTTTAGATCACTCGCGCTTCGAATTTTAGTTTTTCTACCAGCTTTGTCGCGACCTCTTTGGGCGAACCGGTGAGGAATTCGGTTTGTTTGGTCTTTGTGGGGATGTAGATTTTTTCGATTTTTTGGGTTGGGGAGGATGCGGCGCCGAGCGATTCGCGGGTGATTACTGTGATTTCTTTTTTCTTGGCGGCCATGATGCCTTTTAGTGTCGCGTAGCGGACTTTGTTGATGCCGGACTGAATCGAGAGGACTGCCGGTAGGGGACACTCGATGTGCTGGAACCAGCCGGCTTCTAGTTCGCGTTTTAGTTTCATGTGGCCGTCAACGACTTCGATTTGCATGATGATGGTGGCGTGAGGCAAATCCAAAACACCGGCGAGTAAGACGCCGGTTTGGCCGAAGCCGTGGTCGTCGCTTTGCAGGCCGGTGAGGATCAGGTCGGCTTTTTCTTTTTTGATGGCCGCGGCCAAGGCGCCGGCTGTGGCCAGCGGGTCTAGTTGGGCGAACTGGTCGTCGGCGATGTGAATACCGCGGTCGGCGCCTTTGGCTAACGCTTCCTTGATGGTTTGTTTTACGCGTTCGGGGCCCATGCTGAGGGCGATTACTTCGCCGCCGTGTTTTTCTTTGAGGCGAAGGGCTTCTTCAAGAGCGTAGCTGTCCGGCTCGTTCATTTCAAAGCCGATGTCGGATTCGCGGATCCAGTTGCCGGCGATGGCGAGTGGGGCGTCTTTGGCCGGGACTTGCTTGATGCAGACGATGATGTTCATGAACGGAGATCCTTGGTTATTTGCGCGTGGCGATCATTATACGCTAACAAATGATAGCTACTAATACAATTCGCCTGGTAATCGAAGGTCCGCAACGAGGGCCCCGATGACGCCCTAAAGGGCGTCGCTAGAAAACCGTGCGATCAAGCAAGCCTCGCGTAATACAGAGAGCAGGCCCGGGCTAAGCTCCGGCAGCTACAGGAACCGGAAACCGCACCGGGACTAAAGCCCGACCGCTAGAAAATCCACCACAACACCCCCTGCGAATGCTAGTTGCCGGACCAGCGCTTGAAGATTAGGGCTGCGTTGGTGCCGCCGAAACCGAAAGAGTTCGAGAGCGCGTATTCAACCTGCGCTTTGCGGGCGACGTTGGGAATGTAGTCGAGGTCGCACTCGGGGTCTGGGGTTTCCAGATTGATGGTGGGCGGCAGGATTTGGTCGCGCAAGGCTAGCACGCTGATGCCTGCTTCAAGGCCGCCAGCACCGCCGAGGAGGTGGCCGGTCATGGATTTTGTGGAGCTGATGGGTACTTGCTGGGCGCGTTCGCCAAAGACCCGTTTGAGGGCGCGCGTTTCGATTACGTCGCCGAGTGGCGTCGAAGTGCCGTGGGCGTTTACGTAGCTGATGTCTTCGGGAGTGAGCTGCGCGTCTTTAATGGCGGCCCGCATGACGCGGAAGGCGCCGTCGCCATTCTCGGCGGGTTGCGTGATGTGGAAGGCGTCGCCGGACATGCCGTAACCGACGATTTCGGCGAGGATGTTGGCGCCGCGTTTTTGCGCGTGCTCGAGCGATTCGAGAATCAAGATGCCGGCGCCTTCGCCGACGACGAAACCGTCGCGTTGGGAGTCGAAGGGGCGGCTGGCATGCCCCGGATCGTCGTTGCGGGTGGAAAGCGCTTTCATGCTGGCGAAACCGCCGACGCCCATGGGCGTGATGGTGGCTTCGGTGCCGCCACAAATCATCATTTCCGCGGCGCCGCGTTCGATGATTTTGAAAGAGTCGCCGATCGCGTGCGCGGAAGCGGAGCACGCCGTGGCTGTGGCGGAATTGGGACCGCGCGCACCGTAGCGAATGGAAATGTGCCCGGAAGCGAGATTCACGATGGCGCTCGGAATGAAGAACGGCGAGATTCTGCTGGGACCGCCGTTAACGAGCTTCCAGTGCTCGCGTTCGATGATATCGAATCCGCCGATACCGGAAGAGACGTAGACGCCTACTTCATCGAGATCGGATTGCTCGGGCGTACAGTTCGCAGACTTAACGGCGAAATCGGCGCCCGCCAAGGCGATCTGAATGAAGCGCCCCATTTTTTTGAGTTCTTTTTTTTCGATCCACCGGAAGGGATCGAAG
>JBEKVU010000402.1:0-4322 GCA_049513775.1 Candidatus Acidiferrum sp. | reverse complement strand
AGTATCGGAATGCCGAAGACAATGTGAATCCATCGAAAAATCAAACGCTTGGTGGCTTCTTTCATGATTACTCTGTCCTCCTTATCGGCGATAACGATTTACGACTTTTGCCCCGCCGGTGGCGGCCAGTTCGGCGGTTCAACGCCGAACTGCTGGGCATACTCCGCGTTCAGCCGCTGCCAACCCCCGAACTTGATCGCGTCGGGGCCAACCATGCGCCCAATCGGGGTCCCGCCGAGAAGCCGATCCAGAACATCGAAGCAAATGTGCCACCCAGCAGCGCCCATTGCGATGAAGCGGTGGCCGATGTTGGTCCAAAGCGTGAGCCGCGTTCCGCCATCCAGGTCCTCGAGCTCCCACCGCATATCGAAGCCTCCCCACGTGTACTCAAGCACCTCAGGAGCGTCGGCTCGCGTCACGGTTGTTTCGCTAACCCGCGGCGCGGGCGCGCCAACCGTGGTGAGCTTCACCGTGGATCCAACCGTGCCCAGGTTCCCGTCGGCGTCGAAGGGAGCCCACTCGCGCAGATGCGCCGGGTCGGTGAGCGCCTGCCAGACTTTTTCCGGCGCGTGGCGCAGTTCTCTCACCAGAATCAGCGTCCACTTCTCGCCGTCCTTGCGAACCTGCGCCCCATAAGCCGCACTCGGTGTGTACATCTCGCGCTCGGTCATCTTCTTCTCCTGCTCGGTTTCCCGTGCTTGCTGGGCGCTGCTACCAGCGCTTCAGCTGAGTAATCTGAATGAAATTGCCGCAGGTATCCTTCAGCATTGTGATCGTCGAGCCGTGCGTATCGGTGGGCGGCATGGTGAATTCCGCCCCGCGCCCCTTCATCTTCTCGTAATCGCCCATCACGTCGTCGGTGAAGAAATTGGCCGCGGGCTGGCTCTGCCCGAAGATGGCTTGCTGATACGCCTTGGTCGCGGGGTTGTTGTTCAGTGCCAGCTGCAACTCGGTGCCGTTCGGCTCCTCGGCCGAGGTCACGGTCAGCCAGCGATATGGGCCGTTGCTGAAATCGGACTTCTTGGCAAAGCCCAGCACCTCCGTATAGAAGCGCAGCGCTCTCTCCTGGTCATCCACGTACACGCTAGTCAGTTTGATCTTCATTTCGTTTCTCCCTTATTAGGTTTGTTATGTTTGTTGCGTTCGCGGCTTGCGCCGCTTCCTCTTTTCGCCGTCTTACTTTTCGTCGCTGCTGACTCTTCCATGCGGTCGAGATGCCGTTCCAGGGCATCCACGTGCGCCGACCAGAACCGTCGGAACGGGGCCAGCCAAACGTCGACTTCCTGCAATGTTTCAGCCTTCACGCGGTAGAGACGGCGTTGTGCGTCCACGGTGGATGCCACGAAACCTGCCTCGCGCAGCACGCGCAAATGCTTGGACACCGCCGGCTGCGTCATGCGGAGCTTCCGCTCGATCTCTCCCACCGACTGCTCTGACGACACCAGCAGGCTCAAGATCGCCCGCCGGTTCGGCTCCGCAATGATTTCGAATACCGATTCCATGCTCTTCATATACTCCAAAAGGCATATACGTGTCAAGGCATATTAAGCACGGAACTCCGCTGGCGGTGGGGCGGTCAGCTCAACCGATTTTTCTTGCCGCGCGCCGCCCAACATCGCAATTTTGTTTTCACTCCTTAGGCGCCTCGCTGCATCTGTCCTCGAAAGGAGACCGAGGTATGACGCAACCAAAGAATGCGCATCCGGCGAACGCTGCAGCAATCGACATGAAGCTCGAGGTCGTCGTCATCCCCGTCTCGGACGTGGAACGCGCGAAAGCCTTCTACCAGCGTCTTGGCTGGAGGCTGGACCCCACGCCATCCGGCGTGGCCCAGTTCACGCCGCCCGGCTCCGGATGCTCCGTCCAATTCGGCGGAAATCGCACAACCGCTGCCCCAGGATCGGCGCAAGGCCTTTGGCTGATTGTCTCCGACCTACAGGCCACCTTGCATAGGTTCGCCGCAGTCGGCATCGAGGTAGACGAGGTCTATCACCTCAGCGCGAACGGCAAGGCCACCGGCCTTGATCCCGAGCGGCACAGCTATCGCTCGCTTGCCGCCTTCCGGGATCCCGATGGCAATCGGTGGGTGCTACAGGAAGTCACCACCCGGCTTCCCGGACGCATCGACCCCGCGGCGACTTCCTTCGGTTCCGTAACCGACTTGGAAAACGCGCTTCGACGCGCCGCCGCCGCCCACGGCGAGCACGAGAAGCGCACCGGCGCGGCGGACGCGAACTGGCCGGCCTGGTACGCCAAATACTTGGTCGCGGAGCAAGCCGGGACGGGACTGCCAACCTGAGCGAACGCGCCACTGCGGAAAACAAATGTCAAGTGCCTGAAGACCTAGAGGGAGCAATACGTATGAAACGAATCGTTTTTTCACTGCTTGCAGTTGCAACCCTAGCCGGTGTCGCCGCCTACATGGCCCACGCCTCCGGACAGACCGACGGAGCCGCCTCCCCGATCTACGGAGTTAAAATTCCCGCCGGATATCGCGATTGGAAATTGATCGCCGTCAATCAGCTCCTGGTACCAGGCAAGACCGAGCAATTGCGCGCGCAATTCGGCAACGATATAGCCATCAAGGCTTTTAAAGACGGCACGCGCCCCTTCCCAGACGGCTCCATCATTGCCGCGATTCATTGGCATCGTGTTGAGTCGCAAGACAACGAAAAAGTCCTGTCCGGTGAGTTCCCTGGCGCCCAATCTTTCCTCGTCGGGTCCCGCGTAAATATTCAGCTCATGGTGAAGGACTCGATAAAGTACGCCACGACAGGAGGTTGGGGTTTCGCCGACTTTACCGACGGCAAGCCCGGCAGCGAAGCGCTTCACGAAACCTGCTTCCCCTGCCACGAGCCCGCGAAAGATCGCGACTACGTCTTTACCCATTACGCTCCCTAGACCGCTGCGATTCAGTCCAATTTCAGGCAAGGCTAGCTGAGTATCTAAAGTGGCAGCCCGGCTCCGCATTGGCGACCGCATCGATGAGTGCCCGGGCAATTATCGGAGCGGGATTGACATGGAATCGTTTCGGAAGGACGGGCGCAAGGAAATGTGAAAGCCTCAGCGCGAGGCCCTCCGCTAGACGAACTTCATCGCGCTTTCCGTCGATGATGCCAGGCTGCAAGATGGTGAGCGACCTGAAACCGATCTCGCGAACATCTCGTTCGAGTTCGCCTTTTACCTTTGCGTAAAAGAAGGACGAATCGACCGATGCTCCTATGGACGATACGAGTGCGAAGCTCTGCGTGCCTGCTTGGTAAGCTCGTCGCGCAAATGACAACGGCAGATCATAGTCGACCGCACGGAAGGCTTCTTTCGATCCCGCCTTCTTAATCGTTGTGCCGGTCGCGCAGACGGCGGCGTCTGGCGCCCAGCCCGTCACCTCCGGTAGCAGCAACTCCAATTGTGGTGCCACCGGGTTCACCAGCTTGTCCTGCTTTGTCAGTGGTCTCCGGGTCGGCGCTATGACTTGTGTGATCGCTGGGTGGGCGAGAGCCTGCGCTAGCACGTTCCGACCAACCAATCCCGTTGCTCCCAGAATCAGGACCTTCATGCCGAGCACTCCGTTAAGCTGAGAACTGTCTCAGATGATAATCCAAGTGAATCTGCAAGAGCTTGCCCCACTCTTTCGTCGTCATCTTGCCGAACATAGGATGCGGCCTCCAGCTATCGACCATTCGCGCGTTCCAGGCAGCCCCTAAAATTGTCAGAAGTTGTGTCTTTTCGTGCGCGAACTCAGATCAGTGGATCCGATGAAAACGTTGCACTACGGGTGATCGCGTCAAGAATTGACAATCGCGAAAGTCACCAACCTAACTTTTTTCGTATGGGCTCAATTCGCTTCGTGCGGGCCGCCTAATTCGCGATGGCAACCTCTTGCCCCGTAGCTTTGCCCAAGGCGCGGAGATACGCGTCTATCGTGCTGGTATGGCCCAGGATGAAACGCGAAACGAAACGGAAAATTGGATTATAGACTTCGCCATTTTCCCTGATGCGAAGGGTGGTATTTTCGCCGGCGGGCGTAAGCGAGTAGGTCCATGTGCCAGAGTACGGCAGATTCGGCGTGATGATTTGGCGCTTCAGCGATTTGGACGGGATGCGGTCCAGCACCGCGTAGGTGATGGTTTCACCGTTGCGCGTGGTCTCGCGCAGCAACTCGCGCCCTTCGGCGTCGGTCGAGACCTCGCAATGCCGCACATCGGCCCGCCAGCTCTGCGTGCCTGAAATCAGCGCAAAAGCTGCTCGGGATTGGCGCGGTACGACGCGCTGCGCGTCGCCGTGTGTTGTTTGGGCAGCAGTGAGCCAATCAACACCACGCC
>JBEKVU010000401.1:0-5820 GCA_049513775.1 Candidatus Acidiferrum sp. | reverse complement strand
CAACGACTTCGGCACCAACCACGCAGAAGAGGCGGACAAGCCAGCGGAAAGAAAAGTATGGCTCGGTCGCGATACCGCGAAGGTAGTCTCGTAAAACGCGGAAAACAAAGTGTGGGTGATCCGGTGGAGGGAGAACGTGCTGCAAGCGGATGGTTCCCGTGAAACGCATTCAACGCGCCGAAACGCTTGGTCTGCCAAACACAATTACCCGGCAATTTGCACGCTCTGTTCTCAACCAGAGACTCAAAGCTGAAACTCGCAATCAACACTGGCCGCAAGCAGGCAGGCACGGACCTCTCTTCCCACCGTTTCGGTGAGAGTCGGGCCCCAGGACTTAGTCGTGATCAGGTAGCAGCACCTACAGAAAACACCACCTTGCACCGGGCGAATATGGCTCACAAAGAGTGCGGATGGGAAGGATGACGGCAGGAGCGGTTTGGCTGAATGGAAACAGACTCCCGAAAAGAAGAAAGAAAAAGTGTGCCTTGACATCAACCGGCCTGCTCATGGAAGGACTTGGCATCCCGGTCGCACTGTAGGCGAGCACTCGCTCAAATGAAAAGGACGGGCCAGCCTAAAGCTGCCCGTCCTTTTTTTCGATGCCTGTAACCTCGGCTGACTCCGACGGATGCGCCCGGAAAGATCGGAGCGCGCTCGTCCTTAGCTTTCTTTGGCCTTAAACGGCCAAGGCTTGAATCAGCGCTTTCACGTTGGGAACCCCAAGTCCTGTCACCAGGTCGTAACCAGGGCCGGCGTCAAAGGCTCCGTTCGTCCCCTTGTTGATGTCTCGGAAGCAGGTATTAACAAGCGGGTAGATAAGTGGATTTAGAAAGGGCAGCGCGGGCTTCTGGGCCTTAGTCCTTGCTTCGTTGATAAGAGCGCAGAAGCCAGCCCAGACCGGCGCGCTCCAACTCGTACCACCGATCTGCGTGACCTTGCCGTGCAACACGAGGAAGGCCCCTTCTTCCGGGTCTGCAGCGAGACTCACGTCCGGCACCATCCGTTGGGCAACCGCCGGCGCCCCTGGCGCGGTCTGCCAGGGGGGACGGCTGAAGTAGATGCTCTTTCCACCGCCTCCACTCGACCACGCGGTCTCCTCCGCCACGCCGCCGTTAGGCGCGAGCTTGAGGCTGGTTCCACCAACCCCGATGACGAAGGGATCGGACGATTCGTATTCGGCTTGTGTGGTTGTACCCTGATTGTGTCCGGTCTGATCGGGGTTGGAGCCGGCGTCGCCGCTCGACACGAATACATTCACTCCGGCGGCGGCCAAACGAACGAATTTTTGGTGCTGCGTCGCCACTTCTCCGGTGGGTCCCCCCATATAGGTTTCACCCAACCCAAGACTGATGGACAATTGGCGTAATCCCGGCTGGGTGGGAAGGTCTTCAATAATGCGGTCCAGCGCAAGATCCAGGTCCACAAAGCTTAGCGAACCGGTGGCGTAAATCCGAATGGTCGCGCCGGGCGCTACGCCGCTGGACCACTCGGCGTCCAGTGTCTCCTCGCCTTCGGGAGCAGGGATGTGTCCGCCATTTACATTGATCTTCTCGATTTGCGCGAGCGTGACATGAACGTTGTTGCGCTTCCAGAATGCCGTCAAGTCGCTGTTCGCCGGAAAGGCATCAATCAAGATGGCAATCGTCTGGCCCCTTCCACTGACGTTCAGGCCGTCAGCGTTGTAGGCCTTCAGGATCTCATTTACGAGGTAGGGCGGTTGGTTGGCGATATTCGTCGATACCGCGGTGGTCGCTCCCCCGTCCGGCAAGATTTCCCGGTTGCCGTTCTTTGGCGCGCGCTTCCGGCTGTTCTTGTGGGCTTGGCGAAAAGGTTGCAATCCGATGATAGCATGCACGCTCTTTCCCACGTCGGCAGGCAAGCTGGGCGCATTCTGCGAAGCCGTGTAGGTCAGACCGTCTTTGGTGACACGCACCATCCTGGTTTGCAGGCTCTGCTCGATCTGCGTGATGTTGGCTTTGGCGTAGACACCGGTTCCATCTGTCGCGACTCTAACGATCTGATAGCCTTGTGCCCTCAACCAATGCTGCAGTTGATCGACGTCGGCAGGGTTTGGCGAATAACTTTTTTTCATTTCATCGAATGAGATGACTTCGCCTCTTGCTACTCGCGCTTCCAATTCGTCCTGAGCTGCTTTGGGAATCGCGAGTGAAAACAGCAGGGTCATCAAATCATTGCGATGATCAGGCTGCACTGCTTGCACCATCAGTCCACTAGGCGTGAGTCCAGCCTGAACAGGCAGAGGGGTCACGCTGTCTTGAAATATTTTTCGCTCGACCATAGTTCCTCCATTTCGTTACGCGGTTTGACTTAGCGGGTTGCCGCACGGGAAGGATTTCGGGATTAGGACACATCCCCATCGTCGACGCTAGGGGCGCACAGTACCAATTTGGACTCCAGCAGCGTATAGGCTCTCAGGGACCGCCGCCGGTTGTTCTTGGGGCCCGAATCCTATCGACTGCAGGAGGAGTCGGAAACATTTCTTGGTGAGAACGAACAGCAAGTGGGCTGGGGGCTGCTACGAACGTGTGAACTGTATTTCCCCGTGCATGCTGCCAAACAGCACGGTTGACCTCGTGCCTCTACACAACCGTCGCGGTCACCTTCTAAAGTGCCAAGTTGCGTCTGCGGGTGATGCGGGCGGAGCATATACAGCGGGCGATCAGAAGCATCTGTGTCAAGGGCGGAACGAAGTGTTTATCAGTTTTGACTCTGGACAACATCATCTTCAAAGTGAGTGGTCGCAGAATTCAAAAGCTTTTCCCGGTTCCGATTCTGGCACGGCCACCGAAGCGCCATACGGGTCGCCACGGCAAATGATGACCCTGCCGCGCGGCGAGTCGGAAGGTTGCGTCAAAGAGCAAGGCTAGCGCCACGGCGATGACATAAACCGCGATAGCTAGCCCGAAAACGAGCATGACTAGGTGTACCATGAACATTCGATGCTGCCCGCCGCGAAGTGGGGCGCGGATACACGATTCACTTGGTAACGCTTGGGTACCCATCCGGCCGAGCGTCCCGTTTGAAACCACCAACCAAGTAGCTACATAGACGGCAAAAGGAAAAGCCCGGATTGCTCCCAACCTCCCCCACACTCACCATTCAACCGCGACACGTACAAGCAGCAGGTAGTTAAATCAACATAAGACCACGCACAGGCGCCGCGTCTTCCACAGTGTTCCGTCCTCGCTACGATTGCAGCGAAGGCGTCCGTTGCGAACCCTTCATGTGGCATGTCCTTCCCCGGTCGTCTCGGAACGCGTTAACACTTCGGTGCTAAGTTTGCACAGCGTCCGCGCGGCTGCATCGTTGCTCGCGGATCGTTGCGGGGCAGGTGGGTAAGCATCAACGTGATGCAGCTACTACGAAGCGAGTGACAGCGCCCACGATTGCGCGGAACGGAACCTTATAGATCGCGGGGGGGGGCGATTCCCTCACCACGAGCCTGGCCGCGACCAGAAGGATGAGGAACCGCGCGTGTGGTTGCGCGGGTCTTGTCGGCGCTTTCCTGAGCGCCTTCCTCGAGCCCTCGGGCCACCACCGTACTCCGGTAACCGCCCCGTATGCCTAGTTTCCTCGGCAGGGGCTTGTGTCTAACAAAACATTTTCTGGGGGGGGGTGGGGAGGGTGCCACTCGGGGAGTGGCAGGCGAGCATTGACCACGCACAACTCGGGAAAGGTACCGGGGCAGTCTCCACCCGGCACGCCAAAAATGTCAGCATAGTACCTTTCCGTGTTCAATGTTGAACAGACAGCCTGGAGGAGGATTTGCTTTACTGCATCCCCCGTGATTCCAGACGACGAGAACGCGCAGCGAGAATCACCGTCGACGAGAGACTCTGGTCGCCGTGGTGATTCTACGTTCGGTGAGGGTACCGAGCCTGAGCTAGAAACTATTTCCCGCCGCTCCCTTGACGGCGCCCCCAAAGAGTTCGCGATACCGGACCGCTTCGCCTGCCAGAGGTGGCACCGCCCGTACGCCGAAGCGTTAATCGAAAAAAACCCAGCGCGCCGAGCTAGGCTCATTGTCGAAGCGCGACAAGAAATCCTGCAACGCTACTTGGAATTATTCCAAATGCCAGCGCCAACTGAGGAAACTCGCGACCTATGGAACGCTGCGGTCGCGCTTTCCGAGCTGTAAGTAGGGGTACGCTTCTTCTGCGCCGCCGAAATCTTAGCGCGTGCCGCCGCACTCAGGAGGCGCTTCTTCACTGGCGTATTGTTGCTGCTGCGATTTAAGGCCGCAATCGCGGCATCGCCGCCCGCTCATTTTCTGGCCAGCGTGGCGCCTTCGTCGTGGAGCATTCTCAACCGATCGGTCATCAGCCAAGGTCTCCTAGAGATTGGAAATTCTGGAAGATTGTGCAGGAACCGACGGGTCATCGAATTTGTCACGCGCCGACATTGCCCTTTGCGGATAATACCGTCGCCTAGAGGAACATTTCATGAACGCCGCAGAGAAGTCCTCAGCGACCCTGTATACGTTGGGCATCGCCCCGCGAATTCATTTCGCCCCCGCCGAACATTCCTATACACTCAGACTCCCTTCCAGAAAGTCGACGTTCGGCTGCAGACTGCCCTTTTTCAGTCCTCAAGCACCGTGTAGCCATCGAACTTCCCTACCCGCTCTCGCTCGAAATGAAAAACAGTCTCACGGTGCCTTCGCAGAACGCCTCCGATCCCTCGTTGCTGATCGACCGCCTTTCGCTTGCGACCTCGATCGCCAAGGTGGGCGTGTGGGAGTATGACCCGGCCAGCAAGGCGTTCATCTTCGATCCAACGATGTGTGAAATTTACGGTTTCGCGCCCAGCGATCCGGTACCTTATGAAAAATGGTCTGCCGCCGTTTGTCCCGAAGATCTCCAGCAAACCGCAACGACCTTGCAAAGAGTGGTCCTCGAGAAGAATCTGGGACCGGTGCTGGAATTCCGCGTCAACCGCACGGACGGTGCTCTCAGGAATATATCGGCTGTCGGGAAAGCAATTCTCGATGAGCGCGGAGAGGTCACTCGCGTAATCGGCGTCAACATCGATATCACCGATCGCAAACAGGTCGAGGCGCGCCTTCTCGAAAGCGAGGAACGCTTTCGCATTCTCGTCGAGGGCGTGCAGGACTACGCCATTTTCACCCTCGATCCCCACGGCAAAGTCGTCACCTGGAACGCCGGCGCGGAACGCATTAAGGGCTACAAAGCCGGCGAGATCATCGGTCAGAATTTCTCTCGCTTCTATCTCCAAGAGGACATCGCACAGGGCAAACCGGAAGAGTCCCTCCGTCTGGCGGCCGCCCGCGGCCGTTACGAAGTGGAACACCTGCGCGTGCGCAAGGATGGCTCGCAATTTTGGGCCAGCGTGGTCATCACCGCCGCGCGCGACTCTTTCGGCCGGCTACTCGGTTTCTCCGAGATCAGCCGCGATATCAGCGAGCGCAAGGACACCGAGGCCAAATACCGCGGCCTGCTCGAAGCCGCTCCCGATGCCATGGTGGTGGTTAACGCTGCCGGCGAAATCGTCCTGCTCAATGCCCAAGCCGAAAAACAGTTCGGCTACCGCCGCGATGAACTCGTTGGCCAGCAGGTCACCAACATCATTCCCGAAGGCTTCGCGGAGCGCCTGATCGCCGATGGCACGCGCAGCGCCGCCGAGGCCCTCGCCCAGCAGATCGGTACAGGCATCGAACTCATCGCCCGCCGCAAAGACGGCAGCGAGTTTCCCATCGAGATCATGCTCAGTCCGCTCGGCAGCGACCGGGGCATCCTGGTAACCGCCGCCATCCGCGATATCAGCGTGCGCAAGAAATCC
>JBEKVU010000400.1:0-4345 GCA_049513775.1 Candidatus Acidiferrum sp. | reverse complement strand
CAAATGCTCCCCAGCCCCCAGCAACACCGGCGATATCGCCAGATGCATCTTGTCAATCAATCCAGCCCACAAATATTGCCGAATCGTCGCGACGCCCCCGCCCAAGCGAACATCTTTCCCTCGGGCAGCGTCCATCGCGCGACCAAGCGCAGCGTGGATACCGTCTGAAACGAAATGGAAAACAGTACCCCCCTGCATCGTGATCGGCGTGCGCGGATGATTTGTCAGCACAAACACCGGCGTATGGTACGGCGGCTCATCCCCCCACCACCCTTTCCAACTCTCATCCGGCCAAGCCCCACGAACCGGCCCAAACATATTCCGTCCCAGTATCCACGCCCCCACATTCGCAAACCCTCGCGCCGCAAACCCCTCATCAACTCCCCCAACTCCTCCAGCGTCGATCCCTCCCGGCCCATGCATCCGCTGGAAGGTCCGCGTAGCAAAGAACCACCCGTGCAACCCCAATCCTCCAACCCCCAGCGGATTCGCCAAGTCTTGCCCCGGCCCCGCCCCATATCCATCAATAGAAATCGAAAAACTCCGAACCAACAATTTCCCCATTTCACGCCTTTCGTTTAAATGAACTCGTCGTCGAACTCGCGACGGTCAGCCAGTCAAGAGCGTGTCTGACAAAACTAATTCCGCTCGCGGCTGTTGTGGCAACGATCGCCCAATTCCCGCCAATTTGCGGACACATCGCCCGGGGCCTCCCGGGCCATGATAAACTGCGCAAAGGTAGGATGTCGGATAGCGTCCGCGATGAACATCGAAATCCGTGATCCCAAGCTAGCAGCCAGAATCCAACGACAACTTCAGTCCACGGGCTCCGCCACCGTCCGAAGAAGTCTTGCCGCGCCGGCTGGAAACTCAGGAAGAACAGGACCGCTGGCTCTCAGAAAATCGCACCGCCATCGAGGCTGAGATTCTGCGCGGCCTCGAGCAACTCGATAGCGGCCAGGGAATCCCCGCCGATCGGCTCGACACCTATTTAGAAGATTTGAAAGCCCCGTCTGAATGAACGAAGGCTACGTCTTTGCGCCCGCAGCCGCCCGCTCTTGACCTCGTTCAAATATGGCGCTACATCAAACTCCACGCGACGATCGACGTAGCAAACCGCGTTGAGCCCGCCATTCGCGAAAGGTTTGCTTTTCTGGCTGGCAGTCCCAATTCTGGGCACTGGCGAAGAGACCTGGCGAATGCCCCCGGTGAGGCTTTTCCCGGGGTACTCAGACTTAATCGTCTACCGTCCGGGGACCACTTCCCGGTAAATCGGTTTCATCTTCCATGGACGCCGCGAGGTCGAAGAAGTTCTTCGAGACCGCTCGCACCCTCGCGCTCAGCGTTCTCGGGCCGGCGTTTACTGGCACAGACCATGGTGGCCGTCGCCTATCGTCTATCCTCGAGCATCTCCCAGATCCGCGCCAAATGATGATCGTCATGCTCCGCCACAAAATACAAATGATCCACCAGCCGCATCGGCGTCTTCAATCGCGGATGCGGAATCGTCATCCCAAACAATTCCGCGTCCACCTCACCCGCCCGCTTCAACAACTGCCCGCGAGCCACGCGAAACTCTCCCAAAATTGCCTCCAGCCCACGCTCGTTATGCCCCGCCTCATCGGTCTTCCGGTTTCGCAGATCCGCCACCGTAAGCCCTTCGTGCCCCGCCACATAGTCCTCCACCCGGGCCAGCCACAACTCCTCGAGGTCCAGCAAATGCCCCGCATGCTCCTGCGCCGACCACCCACTTCCCTCTTTCCGAATCAGCACCTCGCGCTCCGCGCCCCGCACCACTTCCTCCAGCCGCGCTGGCGTCCCCCGCAGGCGCGCACACAAATTCGGCCACACCTCGACCGGAAACGAAAACTCAAACCTCCGCTCAAACCACCTTGCTACCTGACTCATGTTTTCCACCGAATCGAAATTTCGCGAGCAAGCATCCGCTAGGAGAGGGGCATCGTCACGACACAGTTTGCCAACTCTTCGTGGTCTGAACAATCCCACGCAAGGATGATGCCTTCGGTTGCGAGTGAGAGACTGTCTTCTGGGAAATGAGGAACAAACTTGGGCAACACGACCCGCGAAACAAGCGCTACGCCAAACTCACTCGCCGGCCACTCGCGCAGGCTTCGGCTCCCCAGAACCGTCATCCCGAATGCCGCCATACCGCCGTTCGCGCTTCTGATACTCCACGAGCGCCTCGAGCAGGCGCGTACGGTTGAAGTCGGGCCACAGCGTCTCTGTTACCAAAATCTCGGCATAGGCAATCTGCCACAGCAGAAAATTGCTTACACGCATCTCGCCGCTGGTACGAATCAGCAGATCCGGATCCGGCAACCCGTCCGTATATAAATGCCGCGAAAGATCGTCTTCGCTGACGCGCCGTGGCACGCTCCCAGCCGGCGACGGCCGCTCCGCGGCCAGAATAGCGTTCACCGCATCCACGATCTCGGCGCGACCGCCATAGTTCAGCGCCACGCACAGCACCATGCCCTGATTCCCTGCCGTCTTCTCCATGGACTCGCGCACATCGTTCTGCACGCCGCCAGGAAGCTCGTCGAGCCGCCCGAGAAATCGCATGCGAATATTGTTCTTCTGAATCAGCGGCATCTCCTGCCGCAAATACTCGCGCAAGAGCTGCATCAGGAAGTCGATCTCAGCTTTCGGGCGCCGCCAATTCTCCACCGAAAAGGCGTACAGCGTCAGCGCCTCGATATGCAGGCGCGCGCAGGTCTCGATGGTGGTACGCGCCGTTTGCGTTCCGGCGCGATGCCCCGCAATTCGTGGCAAGTGCCGCTTCTGCGCCCAGCGCCCGTTGCCGTCCATGATCACCGCTAAGTGTCGCGGCAAACGCTGCAGATCCAGCTTTTCCAGCAGCCGCGACTCTTCGGGCGTCACCGGACCAAGCGCGGCCAGCAAAGGCACTTCCAGCGTTTTGTGTGTAATCGGCGTCACGTTAGCCCTAAAAGCTCATTCCTCTTTATGGCGCAAAGTTAACACACGCCTCGCCACCCGCGCAATCCCATGTTCTTCGCCGTGCACTGCCGTGGTTATGGTCAACGCGAAGGAGGTGCTTGTAGTGGCGCAGCGTGCTGCGCGGTTTTTCTACCCGACGGGCGGACTGGAGACAAAAATCGACGTATACACCAGCACCAACGTCAAAATGATCATAGCAATGGCCGTTACCCACGCCACGATATTGAAGGTCAAGGTATTCACGTGCTCACCCATAAGATCGCGGCGATTCACCAGCAGCAAAATGAAAATCACCACCACGGGTAGCCAGATACCGTTTCCCACCTGCGAAAAAATTAAAATCTTCCACAGCGGAACATTGGGAATCAAAATAATTCCCGCGCCCACGCCAATGAGCACCGTGTACAAGCCGTAGAAGATTCGCGCCTCGCTGAATTTGTGGTCGATGCCTGCCTCAAATCCCAGGCCTTCGCAGATCACGTGCGCAGTAGAAAGCGGCAAGATTGTCGCCGCAAAGAGTGAAGCATTGAGCAAGCCGAATGCAAACGCCAGTCCGGCCCATTTCCCCGCCAGTGGAATCAGCGCCTTGGCGGCTTCTGAAGCGTCGCTGATCGTGACCTGCCCGGTCGCGTGCAGCGTGGCCGCCGTGCAAACAATGATAAAAAACACGATCACCATGCAGCTTACGCTGCCCACCAGCACGTCCGCGCGCGCCTGCCGGTACTGCCGCGGACCGACTTTCTTCTCCACAAACCCAGCCTGCAAATAGAAGAATTGCCACGGCGCAATCGTCGTGCCCACAAGCGCGGTCAGCGTCAACAAATATCCAGACTCAAAATGCAAGTTGGGAATCACCACGCCCTTGGCGGCAAGAATCCAGTCCGGCTTGGCCAGAATCGCCGAAATCACATAGGTGATATAAAACGCGCAAGCCACCAAAAAAATAATCTCCACTTGCTTGTAGGTTCCGCGCAGCACCAGTGCCCAAACCAGAATCGCTGCCAAGGGCACGGCAATATATTTGCTCACGCCAAAAATCTGCATGGACGCCGCTACGCCGGCAAACTCCGCCACCACGTTGGCCAGATCCACAAAGAAGCCAGTGAACATCACAAAAAACGTCGAGCGAAATCCAAACTCCTCGCGAATCAGATCGGAAAGCCCTTTGCCCGTGATGACCCCCATGCGCGCGCACATCTCTTCGGTCACGTACAGCGCGATGGTCATGGGAATCAGCGACCACAGCAGCGCGTAGCCATACTGTGCGCCGGCTTGGGTGTACGTCGAGATTCCACCGGCATCATTGTCCACGTTGGAAGTGATCAGTCCTGGACCCACCACGGCCAGCAGCAACGTCAGCCGCCTT
>JBEKVU010000399.1:0-4358 GCA_049513775.1 Candidatus Acidiferrum sp. | reverse complement strand
TGAAGGCGGAAGAAAAGTGAAAGCCGATCACGTTGCGCTTGTGGTACGTGGGGCGAAACATCTTGAAGTCAAACGTATTGGTGATGGAATTTACGTTTCCGCCAAGCGGCCCTCCGGCAAAGGACGCGGAATAAAAGTAACTCCTTCCGGAGGTCGGATTCTGCGGGTTGTTGATGGTGTTGTGCGTGATCGACGGCGTGACGGCGCTCGAGACGATGCCGTCCAAAGCGCTGGGGCCGGCAACGCTGCGGAACTGCAACGCCGTAAACAACAAACTCGAGGTGTCGTTGAACGCTTCGATATTCGTGTGCGTCAAGCCATAGGTCAGTGAAAAGCGTGTAAAGGAGAGCCTCTTGACCGGATAACTGGCAAACGTCGTGAAGCCATAGCTGTTCTGGCTGTAGTCCTGCACGAATTCCGGATTGATGCTGACCGCCTGGCCCTCTTCCTGCGCGAGCTGTTTGGCCTGGTTAAAATTGTAGCGGCTCGAAAATATCGTAAAGCCCGATTGGATGGGCTTATCGAACAAGTACGGCTCGGTAAAGCCAAAGGTGAAGGCGCGCTGCAGGTCGCCGAATTGCGCCGATAACGTGAGAGTTTCGCCCAATCCCAGGAAATTGTTGGTCTGGTACGTAAGGCCCACGAAAGTGCCCGCCAACCCGCTGACGCCGCCCTGCAAACCGATGGACTGCTTGCCTTTTTCCTTGAGTTTCAAGGTCAAGTCTACCGTGCCATCTTTCGTGTTGCGTTTGATCTCCGCGGCTTTATCCGCTTCGATGCGTTCGAAGTAGTTAAGCTGGTTAAGCCGCAGAATACTGATTTCCCACAGGCGCTTGTTGAAGAGCTGCCCTTCGTCGATCAACAGTTCGCGGCGGATTACCTTGTCGCGCGTGGTGGTGTTACCGCTGAAATCGATACGCCGTACGTAATATTGTTTCTGCTCGTCGAACTTCAATGTCATGTTGATGATTTTGTTCGCATCGTCGACGTCTTCCTCGGGTTCCGGCGTGAAATCGATGAAGCCGAATTCGCCGTATGCTGAGGTGTAATTCTTCAAAGCTTTGCGAACCTTGTCGGCGGAAAAAATATCGCCCTGCTTCAGCGGCCATAGCCCCTTGAGGGCCGCCACTTTAAGGGACAACGCCTTGTCCGGGTCGGCGCTTACGATTTTCAGCGTCCCCATGTGGTACTGCACGCCTTCTTCAATGTGGATGGTTATATTTACGGCTTTGCCTGGAGATTTTCCAGCGAACGGCAGAGGCACGCCGAGCTTGTAGTTGTCGGTGTCCACGTTTTCGACGATAGGGTCTGGGATGACTACTTTGAAGTAGCCGTTGTCCTGATACAGGCCGCGAATACCGACTTCAAGGTCTTCGTTGAGCTTGTCTTTATCGTAGGTCTTGGACAGCACGTTGATTTCCGTGATGTACAAAGGAATGGCGTACGGGCGATCGTGGTGCATCGCGCGCAGCAGTTTCCGGTTACTAAAAGCGTGATTGCCGACAAATATTACTTTTCCAACTTTTACCTTGGGCCCTTCATCGATTTTGAAAACCAGAATGACCGCGTTGCTCGAAGCGATGCGCTCGTACTGCGGCGTAACCTTCGCGAATTGGTGGCCGTGTTCGCCAAGCAGTTCCTGCAACACCACCTCGGCTTTTTTGATTTTTGTGGGATCGAACTGGCTTTCGACGGTCAGACCGACTTTCTTTTCCTTAAAGCGGTCCAGAATGTCCGATTCTGAAATGGAATGGATACCGTCGTAGCGGATGCGCCGAATCACCGGGCGCTCTTTCACTTCGAAGATGATGATTTTGGCGTTGGCCCGGTCCGGCGAATCTTCCACGCGCAGTTTTACATCTTCAAAGAACTGCGTATTCCAAAGTGCCTGGAAATCGCGGCGCAAAGTATCTTCGTTGTAAGGATCGCCATCGCGGCTGAAGATACGCGCTTTTAAGGTGTCGCTGCGAATACGGCGGTTACCGATGAAGTCGATGCGATCGATGACCACACGCTGCTGCCCGGAAGCATCGGGCCCGGGATCTTGCCCGGCGCGCGGGTCGGCACCGGAGGGAAACTCGGCTGCAGAATTCCCGGAATCGCTTGTAGCCGCATGGCCACTTAGGGAGTCTAATGTGGTAGAAACGAGTTCAGACCCCGCTGAAGCAGGGTTGGCCGTGGGATGTTTCCGCGCCCATGCAGGTGAAAAAGCCGTCAGCAAGAAGAGTATCGCTGCGAACTTGCTCGCCCTGGGCGCTAGGTTCCCAAGTAACGCACAAAATTTTCTTTCAGCGGTCCATGAGGTCGTCATGGCCGCGCCCCCAAACCCAAATTGTTCCTTCTCCCGCCGGACCCGGTGTGGGCCGGCCGTGCGTGTTCCCCGTTAAATCCGGGTGCCGCGTGTTGGTGTCAGATTCGCTAGTGGACGACCGGGGTTGCCTCAACCACCGGACGAAATGCCAAACCCTCTTCTCCGACGTAAATCTGAAGCGTCGCCGGCCTTTGAATGCCCCCTTGAATCAAGGCCTCCGACAATGGGTCTTCAACATATTTCTGTAGCGCTCGGCGTAACGGACGCGCGCCGTAATTGCGGTCCGCACAAGTTTTCTCGAGGATCCACTGCCGGGCTTCCGGCGAAACCACCACTTGCACCTGGCGGTGAATCAACGTGTCGTTCATTTGTCCCACTAACAGATCGATGATGCGCAGCAAATCCTCGTCGGCTAATGGATTGAAGATAATAACCTCATCCAGGCGATTTAGGAACTCCGGATTGAAGGCCCGCTTAACTTCGTTCATGACCAGATCTTCAACGGACTTGGCGCCGGCTTCCTCGCCGGCCGATTGAAAGCCCAGCGAAGTGCGCTTTTGCAGGTGTCGCGCGCCAAGGTTCGAGGTCATGATGATGATCGTGTTGCGGAAATCCACCGTGTTGCCCAGGCCGTCGGTCAGTTGGCCGTCTTCGAAAACTTGCAACAGGATATTGAAGACGTCCGGGTGCGCCTTCTCGATTTCGTCAAGCAGGATCACCGCGTAGGGCGTGCGGCGCACGCGCTCCGTAAGTTGGCCGCCCTCTTCGTAGCCCACATAACCTGGAGGCGCGCCGATCAGTTTCGAAACCGAATGCTTCTCCATGAATTCGGACATATCGAAGCGAATCAGCGATTTTTCCGAACCAAAGAGAAATTCCGCTAGGCGCCGGGCAACTTCCGTTTTTCCTACGCCGGTAGGCCCGAGGAAGAAGAAGCACCCAACGGGACGCGCGGGAGACTTGAGCCCGGCGCGGCTGCGGCGAATAGCGCGCGCCAGTGCGGTGATGGCCTTGTCCTGGCTAATCACGCGCTTGTGCAGCTCGGGTTCGATGCGCAGCAATTTCTGCTGCTCGTCTTCCTTAATGGAGCTGACCTGGATGCCGGTCCATCGAGAGACCACGTCTTCAATATCTTCGCGCGTCACGATGCCGGTCGAAGCATCGTCCAGCTTGTAACGGTCGCGCAAGCCGCGCAGATTCTCTTTTTCCTTGCGCTCTTCTTCGGAATAGAAACGCGCCTTGTCGAATTCATGATTAGCGATGGCCGTTTCCATGCGGTGGGTGATGAACTTCACGCGCTTTTGCACTTCGCCAACTTCTTCGGGAACGGTGGCTTGGCGCAATTTGACGCGCGCGCCGGCTTCGTCGATCAGGTCGATGGCTTTGTCCGGCAAAAAGCGGTCGGGAATGTAGCGATTCGAAAGGTAGACGGAATATTTGAGGGCCTCGTCGGTATAGCTGACCGCGTGGAATTTTTCGTAGCGTTCGCGCACGCCCTGAATCACCAGCACGGCTTCTTCTTCATTGGGCGCGGGCACTTTCACGGATTGAAAGCGGCGCTCCAGCGAGCGATCCTTCTCGACCGACTTGCGATATTCGCCCGGCGTGGTCGCTCCGATGCATTGAATCTCTCCGCGGGACAGCGCGGGTTTCAGAATGTTGGCCGCGTCAAGCGAACCCTCGGCCGAACCGGCGCCGACGAGTGTGTGTAATTCGTCGATGAAGACAATGGAATTCTGGCTCTCCATCAATTCCTTCATGATGGTCTTGAGCCGCTCTTCAAACTGGCCCCGGTACTTGGTGCCTGCCACGATCAAGGAAAGGTCCAGCGAGAGAATGCGCTTGTCCGCAAGGAAAGGCGGAACGTCGCCATCTGAAATCCGCTGCGCCAACCCTTCCACGATGGCCGTTTTTCCAACGCCCGGTTCCCCGATGAGCACCGGATTGTTCTTGGTGCGGCGGCAAAGAATCTGGATCACACGCTCCACTTCGCCATCGCGGCCAACCAGCGGGTCCAGCGAGCCCTCGGAAGCCGCCTGCGTCAGGT
>JBEKVU010000398.1:0-4370 GCA_049513775.1 Candidatus Acidiferrum sp. | reverse complement strand
GGAATGTACTCTTGTGGCGGTTCGTCCCAACCATCCCACCCGCGTACACATTCAAAAATCAAGAGGGAGTAAGAACGTGAAAAAGAACAAGAACCGTAATTTGTTTCTACGGCGGCGCTTCGGGCGAGTCGTGATTGCCATGGCCGCCGCAGTGATGCTGTTTGCGACGGCTCTCTATTCACCGATGTTACTGCGGGCTTCGGATCACCGGGAATCTCCCACCGCGGACGCCAACGGAGAAGGGGACATCACCGACATCTTTGCCTTTCTCGATCCGAACGAACCTTCGCAGCTCGTTCTGATTATGGACGTCAATCCGTTCGCCGTCCCCGCGGAGACGCCCAGCTATCGCTACGAACCGGATTTTCTGTATCAATTTAAGATTTCTCACGATGGGCACGCGGTAGAAGATCTGGTGATTCAAGCGATATTCGAGAACGTCGACACGACCGTCTGCGCGTCCGGGCAAACCATCAAGGTCTATGGGCCGTCCCGGCCGTATGTCACCGGCACACGCGACGTGGTCCTTGAAGGGCATCCCACGGTTAGCGGTTGCACCGGCACCACGCTGTCCGAGGGCGGCGTGCAGGTGTTCACCGGCCTGCGCGACGATCCCTTTGTCACCGACGTCGGACAGCTGAACCGTATTCTGCAAAACAAGCAGGATTTGTTCCGCGCGTTTCCCGGTTTCGCGCTGGGAGCGTTGCGCGGCCGCGCCGTGCGCAGCGATAACACCAGCGGTGTCGATGGCTTTGGCGGTTTCAACGTGAGTTCCATCGCGATTGAGCTGCCGAAGAGTTATGTCTCGGGTCCGGGCTTTCTCGGAACCAAAGGCTTGATCGGCGTTTGGGGCACCACCAGCATGAAGAGCAAGCGCGGCATTCTGCCCTTCGGCGATTGGGATCACACCTACGTGCAATTCCAGCGCGTTGGGCAACAACTGTTCAAGACCATCTTCGTGCCCTCCGCCAACCGCGATGCATTCAACGAAACCAAGCCCGAGGACGACGTGAAGAATTTTTCGTCCCTCATTCCTGATGCGTTGACCACCAAGGACAACGACGGAACCGGAAACACCATCGCCGGCCGTGCCGGACTGCTCACCGCTTTGGGTTTCACCGACGCCAGCGCCTCAAATCCTGGCGCCGGCCACGGTGCGCCGCTGCTTCTGCCTTCGACCTTCAACAACACCGACAAAAACCTTCTTCGCGAGGCCCTGTTGCCCGATGTGCTGCGGCTCAACCTCGATGTGTTGCCGACAGGAATTCTTCCTGGCGCGGCGGCTGTCGGGGGTAACGGAGATCCGCAACTCGGTCTCGGCTCTTCCGGACTGCAGAACGGACGCCGGCCCGCCGATACCGTCACCGACATTCTGCTGCAATTTGCGCGGCAGCTTGCCGATGTGAATTTCCCCTCCAGCCTGGGCGTACCGGGCAGCGGCCCGGCGCGGCCCGGCGCATTAAACTTTGCCACCGATCGCCGCGTTTTGGCGGTGCTGCAAGGCACCGATTGGATCAAGACCGATGGGCAGGTCGGAAATGTGTCCGGCAATGTCGCGCCCTACGACGGGAACGATTTGCCCCTGCTGCCGCAATTCCCATTTCTTGCGGCTCCGCACCCGCTGCCGGGTGAGTCTGGCACGGTGAACTTCCCGGTTCAACAGTAGCTCCTTCTTGGCGAGCCAGGTCCGCAGCGCGAGCCACGGACCTGGTTTCCCAACTCTTTATCTTCAAGATTTCCGCATTGAGATTTTTGGAAAGAAATAGAGATGCCGAAGCGAACCATCCAAACAAATTTCCTCGCGTCGCGCAGCGCAGCCTTACGCACCGCGATGCTGTGCCTTGTGACGTTGGGCATCGCAGCGGCACAGCTATTTTTGGCGGCCGATGCAGCGAGAGGTCAGCAGCACGACACAGACAATAATATTCGTTTTTTTCAGTGGAAAGTGGCGCAGGATCCTGACGATTTTTTCAATTACGACAAGCTGGGTGTTGCCTACATCCAGAAAGCGCGCGAGACAGGAGACGTCACCTACTACAATTTGGCGGCGCAGACGCTGGAAAAGTCTCGCGATTTGGAATCCGGCAGCGCGCAAGCCGCGCCCGCGATGAAACATCTGGCGAGCGTCTACTACGCCGAACATCGTTTTGCTGAGACGCTGGCGCTGGCGCAAAAGGCAGTAGAGCTCAGTCCGCGCGACGTAACGCCTTACGCCGTAATCGGCGACGCGCGCAGCGAAATGGGCGAGTATGAAGCAGCTTGGGAAGACTACGCGAAGTTGCAAGCCAACAGTGACGCACAAGCTGCCGACAGCGGCGTCGAATATTTAAGAGAAAGCCGCGCAGCTACGAAAACGTTTCTTACCGGCGATGCCCACGCCGCCATCGAGCACATGCGGCGTGCTGTAGACATCTCTGTGGCTGCGCGCATGCCGAAAGAAAGCATCGCCTGGAGCCAGTTCACGCTGGGGGACAATTATTTTCAGCTGGGTGAGTTTGCAAGCGCGAAGTCTGCTTATAACGATGCGCTAAGAACCTATCCTGATTATCATCGCGCGCTCATGGGACTTGCGAAGGTCGCCGCCGCCAACGGCCATCTGAGCGAGTCCGTTGCGCTGTACGAAAAAGCGATCGGTATTATTCCGCTGCCGGCGTATGCCGCGGCGCTTGGCGACGTCGAAACGAAGGCCGGAAACGCCGCGCAAGCTAAAAAGCAATACGATCTTGTGGAGTTCATCGCCCACCTCAACACCTTCAATCAGACGGTTTACAACCGCGAATTGGCAGTCTTCTACGCCGACCACGATATTCACCTAGAGCAGGCTCTCGAACTGGCTCAGAAAGAGTTTGAGGTCCGCCACGACATTTACACCTGGGATGCTTTAGCCTGGGCATTGTACAAAAACGCCCGACCGCGGGAAGCGGCCGGAGCCATCAACGAAGCGCTGCGCCTGGGGACGAAGGATGCGCTGCTGCTCTTTCACGCGGGCATGATTTACGAGCGCCTTGGCGATCACGCAAGGGGCCAGGATTACTTGCGCCAAGCGCTGGCGCTGAATCCGCAATTTCATCTCTTCTACGCGGACGTTGCCCGCGCCACGCTCGAGGGAACGACGAACGGCGCGATTAGAGCGGCAGCACCAGCTCCCACCACAAATCACCCGCAGGGGATCATCGACGGAACGGCTAATGCGCGACCATAAACCAGTGCGCATTTTTCTTCTGTTGCTGCTCTCCTGGTCGTGGCTCGCCAATCCCCTGGCCAGCGCGGCTCATCCGATGGGCAATTTCAGTATCAGTCATTACGCCGGAATTCGCCTGGAGCGGGGATTTATTGAAGTGCGTTACCTCGTCGATATGGCTGAAATTCCCACGTTCCAGGAGATGCAGGCCACTGGAATCGTAGCCCAAGAAGCCGATCCGAGTCTTGCGCCGTACCTCAGGAAAAAAGCCGGCTTGCTGGCCGCGGGCTTGGCGCTCGAGGTAAACGGACAGCTCGTGCCATTGCAACTGATTTCACAAAACGCGATTTTCCCTCCGGGCGCCGGCGGCTTGCCGACCATGAAAGCTTTATTCGTCTATCGCGCGGCCCTCGGGAATCTTTGTTCTGGCTCTACTTGCGAAGCGCACTATCGCGACAGCAACTTCGCGGGGCACGCCGGGTGGAAAGAGATCGTCGTCACCGCGGATTCCGGCTTGAACTTGACGGCCAGCTCCGCTCCGGCGACGGATCGCAGCGCGCAACTGTCGAACTACCCTACCGATCTATTGAGCAGCCCGCCGCAGGATTTGGAAGCCAGCTTCAGCTTCGCCGCGGTATCTTCGGTTGCAAAAAGCGCGCCGCCAGCAGACGGAATTCTTTCGTCGTCGACGCCATCAACCGTTTCCGCCGGCAACGAGAATCCCAATCGCTCCTCAGCGAATATTTCTCGCTCGCATGCCTCGTCGGACGTGCCCGCGGCGGCCGCCGAAGCCCACGAACAATCCGCAAGAGCCACGACATTCCCGGAAGCAGCGACGACAACGCCGGAGAAAAATAGCCGGGTGTCTTTAGCTGCAGCGCCGGCGGCATTGCGCGCGAATCGACAAGCCACCCCGCGCAACCGATTCACGGAACTCGTGTCTGCGCGAAATCTGAGCTTCTGGTTTCTTTTCACCGCAGCCCTGATTGCCGCGGGGCTGGGCGCGTTGCATGCCCTCGAACCGGGGCACGGCAAAACCATCGTAGCCGCATACCTCGTGGGCTCGCGCGGCACGGCAAAGCACGCCGTGTTTCTCGGCATCATCGTCACCGCGGCACATACCGCAGGCGTGTATCTTCTCGGCGCCCTTACGCTGTACGCCTCAAAATACATCGTGCCGGAGCAACTC
>JBEKVU010000397.1:0-4377 GCA_049513775.1 Candidatus Acidiferrum sp. | reverse complement strand
CGCTTCTCGCCGTGGGCTCCGCCGTCTGCGGTGTCAGCGCCATCATCGCCACGCAAGGGGCCATCGAAGCCGACGAAGAAGACTCCTCGTTCGCCATCGCCGCAATCCTCGCCCTCGGCGCTCTCTCGCTCTTCACGTTCCCGCTCATCGGCCACGTCCTGCACCTCAGTGACCATGCTTACGGTCTCTGGGCCGGCCTCGCGGTAGACAACACCGCCGAAGCCAGCGCTGCCGGCGCACTCTACTCTGACGCCGCCGGAAAATTAGCCGTGCTCGTAAAAACTACGCGCAACGCCATGATCGGTTTCGTAGTCCTCGGTTACGCCATCTACTGGGCCAGCCAGGGCCAAGCCCAGCGCATCGGCAACAAAGCGCAATTCCTCTGGCAAAAATTTCCAAAATTTGTTTTGGGTTTTCTCCTAGTCTCTATCCTGGCCACCTACAGCTTCTTCAACAAAGACCAGATCACCGCGCTGGCCAATCTAAGCCGCTGGGCCTTCCTCCTAACCTTTGCCGGCGTAGGCCTGCGCACCAACTTCAAAGAAATGCGTAAGCAAGGCCTAAAGCCTTTCGCGGTAGGCGCCATTGGAGAAGTAGCCATCGCCGTCTTCACACTAGCCCTGATCGTGGGCGCCCAGCACTACTTCAACTGGTAGGCATTTCTAACGGCCGCCTTCTAGGGAGGTCGTTTTTCGACGCTGGCGTTTTTTCGAGGCGAGCGCGTCCGTTTTCCTGAGTCGCCGCTCTTTGCTTTGTATTGGCGCAGCATGCCGCGCGCCTTTCCCTAGCACGTCCACTCGCTTTGACACAACCACCGCAATCCTCAAAGCATCTGAAACCACAGCACACCAAAGAGAAAACTGTATCGGGGCTGTAACCCAGTGCGAAACGAAATCCTAAAGAGTTTGTCTTTGTTCCTGTTGGCGCTCCCAATAACTTTGGCATTCGCGCCCCAATCTTCACCGCAAAAGGTAAATCTAAAAATCCCCCCAGTAAAAATCCCGCTCACTATCAAAGATCAAACCGTCATCATCACCGCCAGCGCGCAAATCACCCAGCCACCCAAAACCCACGAGCAAAACCTCTTCAACTTCGAGCTCCGCGCCGATCTCGCCGACCTCCAACAAAACATGACCGCCCTGCTCACCTCCGCCCTCGACAAAGACTCCCAATGCGGCGACCGCATCGCCATCCAAAGCTCCACGCTAACGCCCGCCCCGCCGACTGCAATCGCCACAGTAAATCTCCACTACGAGCGCTGGGCCTGCGCAAAAATTTTCGGCAAGCAGCAAGTCAAGCGCCTCGTCGGCGGCAACGCGACCATCCCGCTCAGCCTAACGCCGAGCGTCGACGAAAGCGGCACCGGCCTCCGCTTAATCCCCGAACTAGGCCCCATCCAAGCCGACGGCTCTCTCGGCGAACTCCTGCGCTCTGGCGGTGTCGCCGCCACCATCCGCGACAAAATGCAATCCGCCATCGAAGCCGCCATGCAAAAAGCCGCCAACCTCACCGCTACGCTTCCGCCGGTAGCGCAGCCCTACGCCACCATTCAAAGCGCCGCCTTTCAGGACGCTGGCGACGGCCGCATGGCCCTCGTCCTCGACGGCCAACTCCACATCACCAAAGAACAAGTCCAGCAACTCACCAAACAACTCAAGGACCACGCCACCGGGAAATAAATTCCATTTCGTTTTTCGCCGCATTTTCGCGCTTGCCAAATATGCGTTCCATGGCATCTTCACCAAGCAGTTATCTCAAGATAAGGACGCCGACAGTGAGTACTGCAATCACCAATCTGCGCATGATTCGCCGGGCGTCGCCTTCTCCCGCCCGCTAGTCCCTCGCAGCGTCAATTAAGTTGATCCTTGGGCCGACGCGCCACGGGTGTGCCGCGCCTTCGGTGGCAGTGACTTCAGCCGGTGCGCCGTGTCGGTCGCGCATGCACTCAAGCACGCCCAAAGTATCTCCGTCGATCGAGCACCAGCCATCGATGCAGCCCTTTCCCCGCCGCCAGGAGCGACGGTTAGAAACGATTCGCCATGTTCGAAATTTTAAAGCATCTCCTCGGCGGACAGCACCAGTTCGCCTCGGACCGACTATTGCTCATGCTAGTCGGTGGCGCCGGAGTGTACCTGCGTGCCATCCCCGAGCGCTGCTGGGACTGGTTCGTCGGTCAAACCACCATGAGCATCACCGTCAAGGACGACGATGCCGCCTTCGTGTGGGTTAAGGAATGGTTCCTCGAGCAGAAATTTCTCGCGCGCATCCGCCGCGTCGATCTGGATACCACGCTGCTGGACGAACGCCCCGCCTTAGTCCCGCGCAGGGCCGACACTGGTTCTGGCACGCTGGCTGGCCGCTTATCGTCTACCTCTATCGCGCGGACGAAAGAAAAGCCGCGCGCAACGCCGTACCGAATGGTTCACCTCCGTTACGCTCGGCCGCAAACAAATTTTCCTGCAACGGTTCGTGCGCCTCATCGTTGAATGCCACCGCAAAAGAGTCGCCCAGACATCGCTTCTCTACGTGCGCGACGACGTTTACTGGGAACGCGTACAAAACTACGCGCCCCGCGCCCTCGACTCCGTGATCCTGCGCTCCGGCGAGAAACAGCACCGTGTGCAAGACATCGAAAATTTCCGCGCCTCCCGCCAGCGCTACGCACGCCTTGGCGTGCCCTACCACCGCGCCTACTTGCTCTACGGCCCGCCGGGCACCGGCAAGACTTCGCTGGTTTCCGCTTTGGCCAACCACTTCGGCATGTCCGTCTACGTGATCAGCCTCGCGGAGCTCAATGACAAAACCCTGATGAAAGCCATGCACGACGTCCCGCGCGACTCCGTACTCCTGTTCGAGGACATCGACTGCATGAAAACGGTCAATGCCCGTCCCGGCCAGCAAGACGGCGCGAAGAAATCCCCGCCAAGTCCCGACGACAAAACCAATCTCGCCGATCAGTTCGGCGTCACACTCTCCGATTGCTTTCAACGTTCTCGATGGTTTCGGCGCCCCAGAAAGCGTGCTTTTCGCCATGACCACCAACCAGATCGAAACGCTCGACCCCGCGCTGCTGCGCCCCGGCCGTATCGACTACCGTCTCTACCTCGGCAAAGCCGCCAAGGAACAAAAAATCGACCTTTACCGCCGCTTCTTCCCGCAATCCTCGTCAACCGACGCTAAAAATTTCGTCGAAGCACACCACCACGCCGAAACCATGGCCGAACTCCAAGGTCTGCTACTAGCGCTCGAGCAGGGAAGCCTCGCTCCTTCAACGCACGCATCGTCGACGGACAGCGTGCTGCTCAAGCTGTGAGGAGGAATGTTTAAGCGTCGGTCCTCAAAAGCTAGGCCGTTTCGCCAGCCGCCACGACCACATGAGAAACGATGTGGAAGTGAGGTCGATCCCCGGCTCCGTCGTGGTGTACGATTGCACGTTGTCCTGATACACCGCCACTTGCGAGGGGGCGAACGCCCCCGCATTTCCATTGAATTTCTTGAAGGTGTCCACGCCGTTTGCCGGGCACAATATCAAGCCGGGCAACTCGCCCGAACTGGTCGAGTTGTTCGGGCCCTCCGAAGCCGCGCCCCATAACACCGGCGTGCCTCCCGACGTTCCATCCAGCGCCCCCGCCAGATTGGCCACTTGGTGCTGGATGCAGTTCGGAAAAGTCGTCCCATCTCCCACGATAAACGACGAGCCCCAGGAATTCGCGCCCAGAATGTTGCCCAGCCATCTCCGCGAATACGTGTCGTAACTCTTGGACTGCGTCAAGAAGTACGCTTCGCTGGCCATCACCGAAAGTCCCGCACCGTGCGACGTGGTATCCCCCGAACTCCACTCGTAACCAAAACCCCAGGGATCGGTCCCGGCCTGCGTAATCGCATCCGCCACTTGCTGCAAAAATTGTTTGCGAATCCCCGCTTGCGAAATCGCCAAGCCGCTAGGATTCCCGGCCATCTCCAGCGCTCGGTACAGCTCAAAATGCGCCAGCCCGCTCACATCGTAAAGATTCAGCGTGTCCGCGTATCCGGCATCGTAAATGTTCGTGATGTAATTCTTGGCAAACTGTGCCGCTTGCCGCAGATAGTCCGTCGCATTTGTGTGCGGCAGCCCGGCCGGTAGGTTCGCCGCTCCCCCTGCGGATTGCACCGCGAAATACAATTCCGTGGCGCCTAGCTCCATGTCGTCTTCCCACACGTTCTCGGGATAGCCGTCAAATGGCGCAATGGTCAGCAGACAATTGGCGCAGGAGCCGGAGTCCACCGTCGGCGCGGGGTCCGCATACGAAGTATCCGCCAGCGCAAAAATATCCTCGGCGTTTTTCAAGCACCGGCTGGCACGCGCGGGATTCGTGATGCGATCGAGCTGATAGCACA
>JBEKVU010000396.1:0-4389 GCA_049513775.1 Candidatus Acidiferrum sp. | reverse complement strand
CTACGAAAAAATCATGACCGGCATGACGCGCGATGGTTTGTTCCTGGTGGAGAAAGGCAAAGTCACCTCCGCCGTGCGAAATTTCCGGTTCAATCAATCACTACTCGAGGCCCTGCGCAATGTAGAGATGCTAAGCCCGGCGATTCGCGCCACCGGCGAAGAGGCTTTCGAAATGGTCATGCCGGCGATGAAAATCCACAACTTTAATTTCAGCGAAGTAACCAAGTTTTGAACTGTTAGCCGCGCTGATACCCCCGCACAAAAAACCAATTTGCCGCATTGAAATTCTGCGTTGTACTTGGGCTCGTTCGTGCCTCTATAACCGAGTATGTCTCGGCATCCCAATTGGGGCCACCCTGACCATGATGCGTGTGGCACCGGGTTCGTAGCGCGTCTCGGCGCTCCTCCGGCGCACGACATTGTGGACTTCGCGCTGACCGCTCTCGAGCGGCTGACGCATCGCGGTGGTGTGGACGCCGATGGCGCCAGCGGCGACGGCGCGGGCCTGCTGACCTCGCTACCCAAAGAGTTCTTTCGCGCACGCGCGCTGGAAGACGGATTCTCGCTGCCGGAGGCTTTCGGTTTAGGCTTCGCATTTCTCGCCGCCCCGTTTTCCCTGCAGGCGCGCTCTTCGATTCACGCCGCTGCCGAAGCTCAGGAACTTGAGATTTTGGGTTGGCGGCGCGTTCCGGTGAACCCCTCAACACTCGGTGCGCGGGCCCGCGAAAGCATGCCAGAGATTTGGCAGTTTTACGTGGAAGCGGATAAACCGGGGGCGGATTTCGAGCGGCAATTGGCCTTGCTACGCAAGCGCGCGGAGCCTTTGCTCCCGCCGCGCTGTTATATCTGTTCGCTGTCCTCCGAGTCCGTTGTCTACAAGGGCCTTCTGACGCCATGGCAATTCCCCCAGTTTTATGAAGATCTCCGCGATCCGAGTTTTACCGCGACGTTTGCCGTTTTCCACCAAAGATATTCGACCAACACCCAGCCTTCGTGGGATTTGGCGCAGCCCTTTCGGCACGTGGCGCACAATGGCGAGATCAACACCATTCTGTCGAATCGCCGCTGGACGCGCGCGCGGGAAAGAGAGTTGCGCACACGGCTTGGCGTGGACGATTGGTTCTCCGCGCTCGAGCAAGGGGTCAGCGATTCGGCAAGTTTCGATAATGCGTTTGAACTGAAATTGCTGGAGGGTTACACGCCGGCGGCGGCAATGCTGGCGTTGGTGCCTCCGGCGTTTGAAAAGGATCCACACTTTTCGCGCGATGTGCGCGCAGCGTTGCGAGCACGTTCGCGCGATGGCGAACCTTGGGACGGTCCCGCGGCGCTGGTGTTCTACGGCGGCGGTTACGTGGGCGCGAAACTGGACCGCAACGGATTGCGTCCGCTGCGCTACACCGTGACGCACGACGGCTTGATCATGGCCGGGTCGGAAACCGGCTTGATCGACCTCGATGAATCGAATATCGCCGAGCGGCAAAAGCTTGGTCCGGGCGAGATGATTCTCGCGAATCCTGAGAAGGGGATTTTTCTGCGTTGGCGCGAAATTTTGAAGCGGCTCGCCGAAAAGCACAACGAGCTTTCCGCAACTGCTCCCTTACCCAACGCGATTCCGGCGGCAGTTCCCGGGCCATCGGGCGCGATGGCACCAGCGACGATTCCATTCCCGGACGCGAAACGCGCGGCTACGGCTGCCGGCTGGACCGACGATCAATTCAAGATCTTATTTTCTGCGCTGACGCATGGCAAAGAAGCCGACTGGAGCATGGGCGACGACGCTCCGCCGGCGTTTCTCTCTGCGCTGCCCCGTACGCTCTGGGATTACTGCAAGCAACGCTTCGCGCAGGTAACCAATCCTCCGATTGATCCGTTGCGTGAATCGCACGTGATGTCGCTGGACGTATTCCTGCGAGAAGGCGTCACGTTGCCCGGTCCGGTGATCACCTCCACAGAGCTTTCCGCGCTGCTTGCTAAATTGGGGACGGTGTTCGGTCCCGTGAAACAGATCGATTTGACTTTTCCCTCCGCCATGGGAGTTCCGGGTGCGCATCGCGCTGTCGCTCAGCTTTTTACTACCCCTCTGAGTGGTGGTGTGCGTCCGGGGCTCCTCCTCCTTTCCGACCGCGCGATTAGCGCGGAGCGGGCTCCGTTGCCCGCGTTGCTGGCCACGGCGGCGGTGTGGAAGGCCATGGTTCGTCAGGGCTGGTGGGACGTTCCGCTGATTGTGGAATCGGCGCAGGTTTTTGATACGCATCATGTGGCATTGCTGGTCGCGAGCGGTGCCAGCGCGGTGGTGCCGAGCTTGGCACTGCAATTTGCGAGTGCGCCGGAAGTTTTAGCTGCCGAACCCAACGCCGTCGAGGCTGTGCGTACCGCGATCAACGCGGGATTGCGCAAGGTGCTGGCGCGGATGGGTGTTTCGACGTTGGCCAGCTATCGCAACAGCCATTTGTACGAGATCGTTGGGCTTTCTCCAGATGTGTGCGACGAATTTTTTGAGGATGCCGCGGATTTCCCCGGACAAAAATCGCTAGACGATTTGTTGGGCGATTATCTGCGCATGCACACCGCGGCTTTCGCGGAGGGCTCCGACGATCTGTCGGATTCCGGGCTGTATCGTTTTCGCAAAGGCGCGGAGCTGCACGCCAATTCTCCGGAAGTGCTGCGGCGATTGCATTCATTCGTGAAAGCGCCCGAAGCGAAAAAGTTTTCGGCATTTGAAGAACTCGCCGAAGGTCAGGGCACGATTTTCTTGCGCGATTTGCTGGAAACTCCGGCCGACGCACCCGTGCCACTGGAAGAAGTAGAATCGAGCGACGCGATTCTGCGCCGCTTCAGCACGCAGGCCATGTCGCTTGGCTCTTTGGGGGCCGAAGCTCATCGCACGCTGGCCGAGGCCATGAATTCCATCGGCGCGCGCAGCAACACCGGCGAGGGCGGGGAAGATCCCGACGTTTACCATCATGAGCCGCACGCCGCCAATAAAATTAAACAAGTAGCTTCCGGGCGATTCGGCGTTACCGCTGATTATCTGGTGCACGCCGAAGAACTCGAAATAAAAATGGCGCAGGGCTCGAAGCCGGGCGAAGGCGGGCAGCTTCCGGCGAAAAAAGTCACCGCGTATATCGCGCGCATTCGCCACGCCACGCCCGGCACACCGCTGATTTCTCCTCCGCCGCACCACGATATTTACAGCATCGAGGATTTGGCGCAGCTGATTCACGATTTGCGCGCCGTGAATCCGCGCGCGCGCATCGGAGTAAAACTCGTTTCTGGCTCGGGTGTCGGCATTATCGCCGCAGGCGTGGCTAAAGCTGGCGCCGACGTCATCACCATCAGCGGCCACAACGGCGGCACGGGTTCGTCGCCGCTCACCTCCATCAAAAACACGGGCCTTCCCTGGGAAATCGGTTTGCGCGAAGCTCATGACACTCTGGTTCGCGCAGGTCTCCGTTCACGTCTCTCTCTCCGCGTGGACGGAGGCCTCAAATTTTCTCGCGACATTATTCTTGGCGCGATTTTGGGCGCGGATGAATTTGGTTTTGGCACCGCGTCGCTCTTAGCCATCGGCTGCGTCATGGCGCGGCAATGTCACTTGAACACCTGCCCGGTGGGCATCGCGACGCAGGATGAAACGTTGCGCGCGCGCTTTAAGGGCAAACCGGAAATGGTGGTGGCGTACTTCCGTGCGCTCGCGGACGAAATTCGCGTGCGGCTCGCGCAGCTGGGCGTGCGTTCGTTGAGCGAACTGATCGGCTGGTACGACCGGCTTACGGCGCGGTCGGGAATGGACCCGCTGATGATCGTGCCCATCTCCGCCTTCGGCAGGGTGGCGCCGCAGCAAACGCCCACGGTGCACGCTGCAGCGCTCGAAGATTCGCGGCACTTCCGTGGCTCGCTCGACCACGAACCCGAATCGCAGCCTATTCGCAACTCCGATCGCAGCGTCGGCGCGGGCATCAGCGGCGAAGTGATGCGTCGACGCAGCAACGGCGGAACCTTCACCGCCGAAATCAGCCGCGAATTTCATGGCTCCGCGGGACAGAGTTTTGGCGCGTTTCTTGCCGCTGGCCTCACGTTGAAGCTCACGGGAGAAGCAAACGATTACGTTGGCAAAGGACTTTCTGGCGGGACCATCAGCATCTCGGCGGGCTCGGCGGCTTCGCGACGGGGCGATGTGCTCGCGGGAAATACCGTGTTGTACGGAGCGACCTCCGGCCAGCTCTATATCGCGGGCCGCGCGGGAGAGCGCTTCGCCGTGCGCAACAGTGGCGCGCTGGCGGTCGTCGAAGGCCTCGGCCAGCACGGCTGTGAATACATGACCGGCGGCGTGGCGCTGATTCTCGGCTCGATGGGGATGAATTTTGGTTCGGGAATGACCGGCGGATT
>JBEKVU010000395.1:0-4394 GCA_049513775.1 Candidatus Acidiferrum sp. | reverse complement strand
GACCGGCGGATTGGCGTACGTTTTACGTTCCGGCGCCGAAGAAGTCGTGCATCGCGATTTTGTGAATTTGGTCGACATTACCGACGAGGAAGAACTCTGGATTGGCCGCGTTCTCGAACAGCACGTGCACCTTACCGGTAGCCCGTGCGCAGTTCGCCTCCTCGCGCGGCGCGCTGGTTTGCCTCTGCTGCGCGTGCAGCCGCTCCATTTTCAAGGCACTATCGAAGACACTTGGCGGCCACTGCTTGACGCATTACCGGAGCCCGCTCTGTTGCTGCCGAGCAATGACGCCGCGCAACCTTCAGCGGCATCGATTCTGGCGGGCTCCCCGACCGGCTTGCACGTTTAACGCGGCAATTCGCTAGAAGCGACTACTAACTTGAGAGGAGCGTAATTCAAAGTCCACTCGGCGCGCGGAATCCGCTATAATCTTCGCCGAGCACTCTGCCCATGGATTTCGACCAACTTGCCACCTTCGTTTACGTTGCCAAACTTAAGAGTTTTTCGCGCGCGGGGCAAAAAGTTTTTCGCTCGCAGTCCGCGGTCAGCGCGCAGATCCGCCAGCTAGAGCAGGCCTATCGCGCCAAGCTGCTGGATCGCTCCGCGAAATCCGTCGAATTGACGCCGGCCGGCGAAGTGCTGTTCGAGTACGCCGAGAAATTGTTGCGGCTGCGCGACGAATCGGTGCAGGGCGTGGCCGATCGCGGCGACGTGGTACAAGGCCGCGTGGTTTTCGGCGCCAACGAAGCCACGTGTTTATACCTGTTGCCGGACATTTTTGCGGAGTTTCAGCGCAAATATCCGCTGGTGCACATCAGCATTTATCGCAATTTCAGTCACAAAATTTTGCAGCGCGTGGAAGACGGCAGCGTGGATGTGGGCATTGTTACCCTGCCGACGAAATCGCCCAATCTTAAGGTCCACCACATTTACAAAGACCGCATGCGCTTCATGGTCAGCATCCGCAATCCGCTGGCCCACAAAGGCAAGGTCACGCTCGACGACGTAGCCGCGCAGCCACAGATTTTTCCGCGCACCGGCTACACGCGGCAAGTTCTCGATAAATTGTTCCGGCCGTATCGTTCGCGCATCCAGGTCACCATGGAGTTGCCGAGCATCGGCATGATCAAGCGTTTCGTTGCCGCCGACGTGGGTGTCTCGCTGATCAGCGAAAGCTTCGCGCGCGATCAGGTGAAAGCCGGCGAAGTGAAGCTCATCAATGTGGAAGGCGTAGAACTCTGGCGCGAACTCGGCCTGGTGTATCGCCGCGACCGCAGCTTGCCGCGCGCCGCGCAAGCGCTCATCGCCATGATCCGCGACCATCGCAAAGCCCACGAAACCGCCGAAGCCGCAAACCACTAACCCGCGGCTCAAAAACAACGTGTTATGTAAAATTTCGGGCTTGCGCCCTGCGCGTTTCCGCCGTTAGTGGTGTGGCTTTTACTTTGCAGGAGCAGCGTTGCTCGCAGAGAAATCCAGGCTGGCGATGGCGCGCGCAATTACGTTTTCCTGGATTTGAATCAAGTCCGTATCCGCGTAAGTCATTCCCAGAATCGTGAAAATCTCGTCGCCGCGCGTTACCACCACCAGCGTGCCGGACCAATCGTGTTCATCGGCCATTCCGCGATAGCGAAATTCTATGCCCGGCAGGCCGCCCACCGTGGTGAGGCGCCGTGAGATTTGCCGGTAATTCTCGTAGACTTCGCGCACGCGATGTTCCACCGCGGCCGCCGCGGGCTCGAGCGGCTGTTTACTTTTCTCTTTGCCCACCACCAGCAACGTGGATTCGTTGCTCGTGCCCATGGCCATCACGGCATTGGGCAAAGCCGAGCGCGCGTCTTCAATCAAATTCCAGCTGGGCGCTTTGTAAATGCGGAAGCTGTTGGCGTGATTGATGTACAAGTTTCCGCGAATTTCCTCCGGGGCGGCCTCCACAGGCGGCGCAGGCGGCGCGGCATTTGCCAAACCGTTGGCGGCAGGAGTATCCGTTGTGGCCACCGGCCGCAGCGCGGGGGCCACAACTTTTTTGGTGGACACCGCGGGCACTTCGGGCTTCACGGCGGAATTGGCCAGAATCGCCGAAGTTTTTTCTCGCCGAACAACCGCCGGATCCGGCGTTTTCTCACTTACCGTCACTGCTGTTCCGCTATCGGCGCTGGCATCGGCTGGAGTCACTGCCTCCGCCGGTGGTTTCGCCGCGGGTTTTGCGGGCGCAGGGTGCTTGGCGGTGGCCGCGGCTTTATTGTCTTCTTTGGAATCCACCGATCCAATCGTGGACGGCACGATGTCGGCAATTTTGTCTTTCTCCACCAAGACATATCCGAAGGGCGTGCGCACCTTGAACATGTTGTCTTCGTACGCCACGATCACGCCGTAGAGCTTGTTGCCATCTTTCAGGCGAATTTCGTCGGCGCGCACCGCAGTGTCCAGCGCGGCGCAAAGCAGGAGCGCCACGGTAAGCCATCCGGCCAGGTGCGATGCGCGGGTGCAAAGCGAGCGAACATCAGCCCGCCGGTTACCGTAGTTTCCGTATCCGTCCCCGCAACTGCCGTATTCGTGCATGGTCCCGAGTATGCTGCCGTTCCGGGCTATCTCGCAACTACGCCAGCACTAGGGTTGTCGGGTGTGCTATCAACGCCTTGGAACGGCACTCGGAACGGCGCTTGGCACAGCCTTGGGAACGGGCTGTTGTTGCGAAGGCGCAGCCGAGTCCAACCCTCGCGCGGCGCGCCAGAGGTGCAGGCCCTCTCGCGCACCAAATTCCTCTCGCAACGCAGCCTTCGGGACGCGCTGCAGTTCGCCGATAGTGACCAGTCCGCTCAGCGTCAGCACCTTAAGTGTGGCTGGGCATACGCCGTAGAGCATTCGCAGCGGCAACGGCGCGAGGAACTCGCGCTCTCGTCCGCGCGGCACGATCACCGCCCCGGCGTCCGGAGCCGTCCGGTCACCGGCGCTCTGTGCGCTTCGGACGCCAGCCACCCGTGACGCCGTCCCGGCCACCACCCGCGACGAGCCTGCGCCCACGGCGATCTTAACCCCGGTGCGCGCCAGCATCTCGCAACGCAGAGCCTCAAGTTCCGCGGTCAGCCGCGCCGCGAAGTCCGCCGGGGCCATCGCTACGCGAGGTGCCCACATCCGGCGGTTAGCCAGCCACGCCACGGCCTTGCGGGACAGGCGCTGCGCGATTCTCTCAAACGGCCTCAAATAAAGGCCAAAACGCTGCGCGATCAGCTCTCCGGATACCTGCTGGGCAGGGAAGGAATTTCCGAGCGATACACCCATGACGCCTCCTCGGAGAGGGCTGCACCAGGGGCAGGACGGGCTTTAACGGACGCCCCGCCGACTCGTGAGAGCCGGATTCGACAATGGAGCAGACGCAGCGTCCGTTTCCCGTTTTCCTCTACCGTGGGTCAGTATAGTGAACAAAAAGCGAAAGTCAATACATTTTCGCTTTTTGTTCGTCGCCATGGGGCGTGAAGTTGTAGCGGCCGCCTTCTGCGGCGGGCGCCTTACATATAGAGCGCGGGCGCCCTGGCCCAGAGCGCGCCTGCAAATTACTGAAAATGTGTGCCGTGCCTCGTTCAGCAGAACTAGGCTTTGAACAGATAAGTGAAGGTCCAGAACAAGAATCCAGAAAGCATCATAGCCACGGGCAGCGTCAAAACCCACGCCAACGCCAGATTACGCACCGTGGACATCTGGATCCCGGAATGGTTCGCGGCCATCGAACCGGCTACTCCGGAAGATAATACGTGCGTGGTACTCACCGGCAGGCCGTAGAAATCCGCCGCTCCAATCGTAGCCATGGCCGTGATTTCCGCCGCCGCGCCCTGCGCGTAGGTAAGGTGGTTCTTCCCGATTTTTTCGCCCACCGTCACGACGATGCGCTTCCACCCGACCATGGTGCCGAGGCCCAGCGCCAGCGCCACCGCCACTTTCACCCACAGTGGAATAAACCGCGTGGCCCGGTCAATGTGATGGGCCTTGTAATTCTTCAGCATGGCGGCGTCGGCCGTCGATATTTGCGGCACGCCGGACTTGAGCATCAAGCGAATCGCTTCGCCCACCACGTACATATCGTTCCGGAAGTTGCGTACTTTGTCGTTCGGCACTTTGGAAAGATCCTTGAAAATCGCCAGCTCCGTGCCGATGCCGTTGATGACCTCGCGCAGCGCCAGCATGGTGTTGGGTTTGAATTCCTTGGTGCGAATGTAATCGGTCAGGTCTTCGCGGGGATCTCCGATCGACGCGCTGGGGACCACGTATTTATCGAGCGAAGCGGCCGTCTGCTGGGAGACGGCAATGAAGTCCTGTGATTCCGCGGCCGTCACGGCGTGGTTCAGTGCATAGGTGGTTGGCACGGTGCCGATCAGGATCAGCATGATGAGGCCCAT
>JBEKVU010000394.1:0-4407 GCA_049513775.1 Candidatus Acidiferrum sp. | reverse complement strand
AAAGGCTATCGTCAGATCGCGCAACAGTCCGAGCGGCTATTGGCCCAAATGCAGTGAACGGTCTGGATTCTTACTCAAAGGTCTTGAATCCACACCCGCTGTTTTGGAACCTTGGGTCTAACCCATTTTGACCAGAAGGACAATAGTTGACGAAATTGGATTCCTAAGGTAAAACTCTGCATACCCAACGTGCGCAGAGGACAGGAGACGGCCGCCATTTCCCTACGGCCTTTATTTTGTGGCGCTTGCAGGTGGTAGTGAGGGATAGGGCATGGACGTCTGGCAGGCTAAATGCTCACCATCCTTGCAGGTAACACAACCGTCTTCCGAGGAATCGCGTACCCCGTCCCCGGGCCCGGTAGTCCAGACTCTAACGCAAGCAAACACATAAACATTAGGACGGAAAGGATTTGACGATGAAATTCTTGGGACGTGGCCTTCAGGTTCTTGCACTCATATTCATGGTCGGCATATTCGCTTCATCTGCTGTTGCCGTCAGGGTCGGCACCGGCTCTAGCTACGGTACGGACCAATCCACTACCGTGATTTTTTCTGGCTCTGAATTCAACGAACAGGAAGTGAGCGTTACCGGCGGCGACCTGTTCCTGTTCCAGATCAGCGACCCTAGCCTTACTAATTTCTCCTTGATTCTGAACAGTCTCGACCAGTTCGCCTATTGGGGCATTCTGCAGCAGAACATGTGCGATAGCAGCAATCCCAATTGTATGCCCGCCGGCACGAACGGCTCTTCTTGTAACCAGTTCGATAGCAATTGTATTTCATTTTCAAATGACACTTCCGTGTTCTATACAGGCATCACCAATCCCTGTTACGGCGGCAGCACGGGCCTCGGGCAGAGTGCCGATCCAGGCACCTTTACCAACGCTAACCCACAGAGCAGCGTAACCTTCACGGCCGCCAATCTAGCCGCAGGTTGCACCTCGAGCAGCAACGGTTCGCTCACCTTGTTCGTTCTCGATAACACCCAGGACCCGAACACCGGGAACTATATCGGCGCGCCGGTCGACGCGTGCTTGACGTCGGGGTCAAGCACCTCTTGTAATACGGGGACGACCGCGGCGCCCGAGCCTTCCTCGCGGGCTCTTCTCCTTGTTGGCGTTGTTGGCTTATTTCTGGTATTTCATCTTGCCCAGCGCAAGGCGAACTACCAAACCGCCGCGATCTAACAGTTCCAGCCTAGCGCCGACCGCGCAGTTCCATCATCGCGGCGCGCGCCCGTGCACCTCTTCAGAACCGGTGGCGGAGCAACCATGCTCCGCCACCGCTTTTTTTTAGCCCTAAGCCATTGTATTCAAGTGTTTTGTGCTTATTGGACACAGCCAAGTCTTGCCAACTCCTAGTCCGAATGGACCATTGCGCCCGCACTTTCTTGGTGCCAGAATGCTCGGCAGCTCGGGAGTCGAGGCCCGGGAAACATCTGCGCCAGTTTCGGTGTCTAATGGGGTAGAGCGGCAGGGCTCGAAGTCGCCGAGGCAAGCAAGCGCCACGGGGCGGGCCGGAAAGGCCGGCAGTGTCCAATTGGGCGAGCGCCCTCTCATGGGGCCGCGATGAAGCCGAACTTGTCGTCGAGCTGCAGGCCGGCTCGGAAACGGCATTTGACTGGCTGGTCACCCACTATCATGGACCGGTCTACAACCTGATTCTCGGCATGCTGGGCGATGTGGCCGACGCCGCCGACACCACCCAGGAAGTCTTCTTAAAAGCCTTTCGCGGCATTCGCGGTTTTCGCAGCGGAAGTTCGCTGAAAACCTGGCTGTACCGCATCGCCATTCGCGAAGCTCTAAATCATCGCCGCTGGTTCAAGCGTCACCTGCAGAAAAACGTCTCTATCGACGCCGAACCCGAGGAAGGCCACGCCCACATTGATGTCGAAGATCTCGGCGCTTCGCCTTTCGAGCAGCTTGCCACGCGAGAGATTCAGCACGCCGTGCAGCACGCCCTGCATCAGGTTCCCGACGTCTTTCGCAGCGCGGTGATTCTGCGCGACCTGGAAGGACTGAGCTACGAAGAGGTTGCCGAAGTTCTCGAGTGCAGCGTGGGAACCGTGAAATCCCGCATCCTGCGCGGACGCCGCGCGCTGCGCGAAATTCTCGAACCGCTGCTCGGCGATCGCGAGGCCCATCGCCGCGCGCAACCGGTCCTCTCGCAGCCGCACACCTCTGCCTTTCAGCCCGGGCTGCTGCAAGACGTGATGGCGGACCATCAAGCGGCATTTTCCGATGCGCTTTCGAGCGCCGGCGCATTTTTATCCGGCGACTCCAGCGCGCAACAGGATTCTTCGCGGGTGTCTCTGCGGAACAGCACCGCAACCGAGCGTTCCCAATGAAGTGCAAAACTGTGCAGCATAAACTCGCCGGCTATCTCGACGACGCCGTTTCCGGCGCCGCGCATATCCAAGAACGCGTGCAGGTCCGTGGACATCTGGAAGGCTGCGTCGCCTGCCGCACCGAACTCGAGCGTTTCCGCAAACTTGCGGTTTTGCTATCCCGCGTTCCGGCCAATGTTCCACCGCCGGATTTGGCGGTGCGCATCAAAGTGGCCGCCGCGCAAATTGAGCCGACGCAAACCTGGCGCGGCCGGCTGAGCAAAGTCCGCGACCGCGCGGAAATTCTTTTGGACAACGTCGCTCGCCCCCTCACGCTTCCCGCCACCGGCGGACTGTTCACCGCCATGGTGGTTTTTGCCGTGGTTTTCCAAATGATCGCTCCGGGCCTGACCGTGCGCGCGGTGGAAAGCGACACGACGACCATCAACTTGATGCGCCCCGCGGAGTTGCTCACCTTGGCGGACTATCCCGAGACGTGGGCGCCGGAATCCGCCGATGGCGATACCTCCATGCCGCACGGTTTGCTCGTCGATGTCAGCGTCAACGCCAAAGGCCAGTTTGATGGCTACCAGATTCTGTCCGGTCCGGCCACGACGCAGACGTGCCATCAACTCGATCAAATCCTGATGTTCTCCAGCTTCCGCCCGATGCTCAGCTTTGGCCGCCCCACCAACGGCGGTCACGTAATTTTGAGCTTCAGCGCCGTGCGTGTTCGCGGATAAGCAACTCATAAGCAACTCGTCCTAAATTTTCCAAAACTCCCGGAGCGCAATGGTGTTTAGCTGTTAGCAGTAGTTTTCTCGTTTGCCGGGGAGCGATTTCGCCGTGCCGAAACCTGCGACGTCCGCATTTTCTGTCGCCCAGACTCTTGCCGTCGTCGCCGTGGTTATGGCGGCTGCCCTCACCGTATTTTCCTGCGTAGGCGGCGCGCGGACTTCCGATTCCTTGCCTGCCGCGCAATCGAGCGGCGATCCCAACCGTCCTCCTTCGGCGCAAAACACGCCGCCGCGTTATCACCACACACCCATTTCTGCCACCGAGCGGCCGTCTTCGGGTGCGCCATCCGGCCCGGAAAAACTTCTTTTCGATCAGCTGAATGAATCGCGCGTGCTCGGGGGCTTGCAGGCGCTGCGCTGGGATGCGGATTTGGCGGCCGCAGCGCGCAAGCACTGCGCGGTGATGGTGCAGCATGAAGAACTTTCGCATCAGTTCGCGGGAGAGCCTGCGTTGCAACAGCGTCTGCAGCAGGCTGGCGTGGGATTTTCCGCCGCCGCGGAGAACGTCGCGGTGGCCCCCACTGCCGAAGAAATTCACTACGAATGGATGCATTCGCCGCCACACCGCGCGAACATCCTCGACCCCCAGCTCACCGCCGTGGGTATCGCCGCCATGGCCGGAAACAAAGGGGTGTACGCGGTGCAAGACTTTGCGCTGGCGGTCGAAAAGATGAGTCTCATCGAGCAGGAAGAAAGAATCCGTTTGCTGATCGCCGCGACCGGAGTACGCACCGCCGACGATCCCAACCACACGCAATCGAACGATGCGCGTAAGACTTGTCTACTGCCGAGCGGCTACGCGGGGAAGCCGGCATCGGTGGTGCGGTTTGAGACCGCGGATTTGAGCCGGCTGCCGGACCGACTGCAGAAGTCGCTGGCCGGGGGAAAATACCGCGCCGCCGCCGTAGGCGCGTGCTCGCCGGCCGAGGACGGCAGCGGTTTTACGCATTTTCGTCTTGCCGTACTCTTGTATTGACATCGCGCGAGTCGTCTGCCGTGCAGCACGCCGCGCGGTAAATCGCGCTGCGGCGGTGCGATAAAATCCGGTTGTTATCCGACGAAAGACGAAATACACTAGCGCGCGATACGGGAACCCTCGAATTATGACGAGCAAGGCCAACATGACGACCGGCAAAACCGCGATGTACTGGTTTGCGTATCGATTTAGCAGTCTACACGCATTCGTGCGGGGGGCGCTGTTGTAAGCAAACGCGGTAAACGACTCCAGCCCACTCGCCGAGAGTGGGCTTTTTTTGTGTACGCCGCGCATGTTCGACAGCTTGC
>JBEKVU010000393.1:0-6255 GCA_049513775.1 Candidatus Acidiferrum sp. | reverse complement strand
TCTTGGCGTTGTCCAGGAAGATTGCAAACGCTTCATCGCTGCGCTTCTGCGCTTGCAGTTGGCGCGCGTAGATATGTATTTGCAGCGGGGTGGCCAGCGTGAGCGCTTTGTTCTGCGCCACCGCTGCGTCATCCTTACGGTTAAGTGCCGTCAGCACCGCCGCTTTGGTATTTTCGTTCTCGAAGCGATCTTCATTTTCGATCGATTTATCCGAATACTTCAGCGCCTGCTCGAGATCAATTTTTTCCGTCAACATGTAGTTCGCGGCGTCGTCCCAGCTGATCCAGGTGTACTGAGAAAGATTGCGCAGTTGTCTCTTCAGATCGGCCTCCACCAGCCCATGTACGTCCACCGCCACCTTGAACGGCACCGCCAACTTCTCCCAGGACATTTCCACCACCGCGGAATCCGGCTGCAGCTCATCGAAATCATAGGTCAGCGCGTTGTGCATGTCCGCCGACTTGGGCTTCACCGTGACGCGCAGCGCATCCTCCGCCTGGTCGTACGTGAACGAACCCCACGACGTCGCGTTCTTCGAAAAAATGATCGTCCATTCATCAGTGTTCGGAATCATGTGCAGCCCGTACGTGCCCTTATCGAGCGCATGACCTTCGACCGTCACTGGATCAGTGAAGGTAATCGTCGTATTGATGTTCGCACCGGCCCGCCACACTTTGCCGTACGGAACCAACCCGCCCCATACCTTGCGATCCTTCACGAGCGGCCGGTGATACGCGATCGTAATATCAGTAAGCCCGATTCTCTGCGAAATCTCCGCCTTCTGGCTCGGATCCGGTAAATCCAGCACAAATGACTGCCCCAATGTCGCCCGCGACACACCTGCCAACAGCACACAAAACAAAATTCCCCGCAACGCTGCTCTGCACATAGCCAAAGGCCTCCCGCGACGTCGTCTCCGGCGCCCATTCATCGCAAATTTTATTGAAACGGGTACGGAACACGCGCCCGTCACCAGTCGGCATTTTAGACGCACCCGGCTCGGCGCGGTAAGCGAAGGTATGACGCAGTACGCCGCCCGATACGGCTAGGACCAGCGCGACCCATGCCATGGTCCTACCATGGCGCGTTAATACCACGGCGCGTCAATCCAAGTCCCGCCAGTTCGGTCCAGCGCAAATCTCGACCCCCAGTGGCACATCCAGCTTGTGCACCTCTTCCATTTCCTTGCGCACCAGCGCCTCCAGCTCCTCTTGCTCGTCGGGGGGCGTTTCAAACAGCAGCTCGTCGTGCACCTGCAATATCATCTGAGCTTCAAACTTTTCCGTCCGCAGCCGCTCGTCGATGCGAATCATCGCCAGCTTAATCAAATCCGCCGCGGTACCTTGCAAAGGTGAATTCAGCGCGGTGCGCTCCGCAAAATTTCGCAGCTGCACCTGCGGAGAATTGATCTCGGGAATCGGCCGAATCCTGCCGAACAGGGTCTTCGCCACGCCGGTCTTTCGCGTCTCGACCAGCACGTTATCCAGATACGCCTTCACGCCCTTATACCGTGCGAAATAAGCGTTAATAAATTGCGCCGCCTCTTTCTGCGGCACGTTGATCTGCTGCGCCAGGCCGAACGCCGACAGCCCATAAATAATTCCAAAATTAATCGCTTTCGCTGCCCGGCGATGTTCCGCCGTTTGCCCCAGAGGGCCTACGCCAAACACCTCCTGCGCCGTCCGCGCGTGAATATCCTCGCCGCTGCGGAAAGCATCTAGCAGCACGGGATCCTGCGACAAATGCGCCATAATGCGCAGTTCGATCTGCGAATAGTCCGCCGAAATTAAAATTTTCCCCTGATCCGCCACGAACGCAATCTGCCGCCCCAACTCCGTGCGAATCGGAATATTCTGCAAATTAGGATCAGACGAACTCAGTCTTCCGGTAGCCGCATTCGTTTGCGAGAAACTCGTGTGCAGCCGCTTGGTTTCCGGATGAATCAGCTTGGGCAGCGCATCGACGTACGTCGATTTCAATTTCGCGATCTCGCGATATTCGATCACTTTCGCCGGCAGCGGATGTTTGACCGAAAGCTCCTCTAGTATCTCCACGGCCGTCGAGCGCCCCTTCGCCCGCCCGCGCTTCACCGCTGGTGCCAGCGCCAGCTTGTCGAACAAAATTTCGCCCAGTTGCGACGGCGAATTCACGTTGAATTCCACTCCGGCCATTTCCCAAATCTCTTTTTCGAGCCGCCGCACCTCCCGCTCCATCGATTCAGACATCACCGCCAGCGCCTTCGGGTCCACGCCAATTCCGACGCGCTCCATCTCCGCCAGCACGGCAGTCAGCGGCAAATCGATGTCTGCATAAACACCGGTCATCTCTTGCTGCTTCAACGCTTCGCGCAAAACAGGCGCCAGACGCTGCAAATAGTCTGCTCGCTCGCCAGGGCCGCCGCCCAGCATGGTGTTCCATTGCCGCATCACCACATCGGCAAAATTGTGATTTCCCGTCGTCGGCCGCAGCAGATACGAATAGATTTGCGTGGCGTCCTGCAAATTCTTGCCGCGCCCCGCCAGCAATTGAAAGAGCTTCGCATCGTGCACGATCTTCGGGCGCGTGGCGTCCTGCAGCACCGGCAGCAGCGCCTGCAAGGCTTCTCCCGGCGCATCCATCCACACCGCACGGCCCTCGCCAGGCTTTGTCGAAACCTCAATCCCCGCGATGAGCGTGCCAAATCCCTCCGCTTCCCGTTCTCCCGCCTCCAGGTTGAACCACACCGCCAACGGCTGCTTTGCCGGAAGCTGCGCCAGATACTCGCGAAATTCCGCGACCGTCGCGAACTGCGCATAATCCGTCTTGGTCGCCGCTTGTGAATTCGCCGACACTGGAGACGCCGCGGTTTCCGTCGCGAGCTCCTTCAGCAGCGAATTGAATCCCAGCTCGCGGTACAGCGTGGCGAGCGCGGGGCCGTCGGCCGGACGCAGTTCCAGCTCCCCTAGCTTCAGTTCAATCGGGGCGTCCGTCGCAATGGCCGCCAGTTGCTTGGACATCAGCACCTGCTCACGCTGCTGCTGCAAAGCCTCGCGATATCGTTTATTCGGCACTTCGTCCGCGTGGTCCAGCGCGCTTTCCACGTTCCCGTACTTCTTGATCAATTCGGCCGCGCCTTTTTCACCGATTCCCTTGGCTCCGGGAATGTTGTCAATCGTGTCGCCGAGCAGCGCCATGTAGTCCACAACTCTTTCAGGCGGCACACCCAGGAGTTCTTCGACCTTTTTCTCGTCAACGACGATGTCGCTCTTGGCGCCGCCAGAACCCGTCCGCAAGGTTCGTACGCTCTTGCCGACCAGCTGCATCATGTCCTTGTCGTTGGAGACGATCAGCACCTCCAGATTGTGACGGGCCGCTTGGACCGCCATGGTTCCGATTACATCGTCGGCCTCGTAACCCTGGACTTCGAGTATCGGCAAACGCAGTGCTTCGCACAATCGGCGGACAAATGGCAGCTGCACGCGCATTTCCTCAGGCATCGGCTGGCGCTGCGCTTTGTACTTTTCGAAAAGCTTGTCACGGAACGTGGCTCCAGGTGGATCAAATACGATTCCAATGTAGTCCGGCTGATGATCCTTGATCAGGCGCCGCAAGATATTTCCAAATAGAAAGGGTACGTTTGTCGGTACGCCGCCCGGGCCGGTCAGCCGCTGGGGCATGGGCGCAAAGAAGGCGCGATAGATGTGCGCCATGGCGTCCACAAGGAACAGTTTTTTCGGGGCAGCAGGCATCGGTCGAGTATACCTGTAGCGGCCGCCGTCTAGGGCAGGCGCCTTTGGCCGCAACTCGACACCTCCCATGACAGAAGATGGATCGTTGGGCGGCGTACAAGGGTTTGTATGGGATGCCGTCTTGGAATACCGAGTGTGGTGTCATCCTGAGCGCGGTTCCCCCGACAAAGCGGATGGAAGCGATTATTACTACGCATTCGAATCCTACCCTGCCGCGCTGCGATTTTCGGAGGAATTACAAGGTGCGGAAGAACCCCTCGCCCTAGTCCTGCAAAGGGAATACATTGCTGAACCAACACCCGGCCAATACGCTCATGCAAAGAAACGACGAATTACGGAATGGCCAGTGATGTTCCTTTCTCGCCCGCGCCGCACGAAGAACACCATTCCCCGTTTCCTCTCGCCGAACGCACCCAAAAATCGACTCGACATTCTGCGTGAGCTAGCACAAAAACCGTCGGCATTACGCCACAAGCGGACAGCAGACAGCAGACGCGAAAAAACGTAATAGCTCGTCAAGTCCTGATTTAACGTCGTAATCGTCCATGTGGATTTTGGGCCAAAAGCACTTCACCGGGTTTCGCGACTAATCTGGAGTTGGCAAGGGCTGTGCTACATTTTATCCAGCTATCCCGTGGCAGAATCTGGGGGCGCGTGTGAAGATAATTAGCCGTCCTATGTGGGTGACCGCGACCCTGGCGTTCGCTGTGAGCCCGTTTTCTACATTCTTCTTACGGTGGATCGCGCCATCCGAGATGTCTGAACGGCCTGGGGAGAGGTCGGTGCGAGGGCGCACTCTGCGCGAGACATGATGGACGGTGGCAGGTGGAAAATCACTTGTTAATAGTAATTGTTAGTATATCGTTCGAATGACTTTGTGTTGGCGGATGTCGGGGAACGTCCCGCCTATCGGCTGGTGGAGTTGGGGCCGAGAAGAAAGGGCGACCCCAAAACCCAGGTTCCCAACACCTGAACCTTGGGCACCCTCCGTGGCTTTTGCATGTGCAGTAAAATCTAAAGGCGAATCATTGTGCGTGTTCCCGGGCCACCCGCCGATCTTGAAATTGAGAAGAGTGTGTAAGCGATTGAAAATAAAAGGAGCGAGTCCTGCGTTGGGTGACGGACGACGAGCCACGCGGATAAATTTTGGGCGCGGGAGGATTGGGGAAAAGAATGGATGCGGTCGGTGCGCGGGCGGGCTCTGCGCGGAACATGATGAACGGTAGCAGGCGAAAAATCACTTGTCAATAGTACTTGTTAGTATATCGTTCGAATGAGGTTTGTGTTTAGATATGGGGAACGTCCCGCCTGGAAGCTGTGAAGAAATGCAAAATCGCGATTTCAGCGAAATCAGCATTGAGAAATTTCTCTTTTAGAAGGCCTGTGGGCGATGATTGGGGTATCCGGAGACATTTGGGTCACCCGAAAAATCCGGTAGATCGATTTCTTCACAGCTTCCTGTCCCCCGGTTTCGTCCCCCGGTTTCCGGATGCTGCGCACCAACACTGGGTATCCGGAGATCGTTGATGTCGAGAGCAGCTCGCGGGTGCCGCTGGTCAGCGCAAGCTAGACCGTAGGATTGATTGGGCGCTCTCGTCCCGGTGCAAACCGGGATTCGGATAGAAGAATCATGGCCGCGGTTTGAGGCCGTATCGATGGTTGGCGGAACGATCCGCCGGAAATTGATTCACCGTGAGAGGTTCAGAGCTTCGGTCCTCCAACCACTCTGGCGATCACGCGGTGGAAAAAACACTGCAGGGGTGTTTTGTGCCTTGACAGCGCCTTCGTTCTTATCGAGCGGCACCCAAATGCAACTGCCGAAGAACCTAGCGGCCACCCGCCCTGTGAGCGACGATTGGGATACCCGGAGACATTTTGGATCACCCGAAAAATCCGGTAGATCGATTGCTTCACACTTTCCTGTCCCCGGGTTTCGTCCCGCGGTTTCTCTGTTAGGTTCCCCGCGCGACGCGCCCTCCGTCCGCCGACTTTCGTGGGCTACCGGCCCTTCCCGTCTGCCTGGGTGACCTGAGAAGCCCTCTAAGGGCCACCGATGCCCTTCCGTGACCTTGGGATACGGCTCGTTCTAGCCAGTGCCGCGCTCGGACTGGGTTTCGCGGCACCCCTTCCCCTTCAAGATAGGCCAGCGCGAGATTGTATTGTGCTTTGACATCCTTTCTTTTCGCAGCTCGCCTGATCCAGCGAATGCCTTCGGAAACATCTCTCGCCGTGCCGATCCCATCAATATAGGCGACTCCAAGGTTGCATTGAGCCGCCGGATCACCGAGTTCGGCGCCTTTCTTGTAAAGGAGGTAAGCCTTACCGTCGTCGGGCCTGGTGCCGCGCCCCTTTTCATAAGCGAGCGCAAGATTAAAGATTGCTCCTGGGTGTCCCTTTCGCGCGGCGGTTCGGTAGAGTTGGAGTGCTCTTTGAGGATTTTTTTTTATTCCTAGTCCCTGACCGTATGCTAGCGCTAGCAGGTACTGGGCGTGGAGGAATCCTTCCGCCGCAGCCTTTTGGAGGTGAG
>JBEKVU010000392.1:0-4462 GCA_049513775.1 Candidatus Acidiferrum sp. | reverse complement strand
CCTACGAACTCGAGGCGGCCAGATATGGTCTCTTCCTGCTGCACCGATCGGGAATTCCTGATCTGGACGGTTGGTTTTCGGCGTACACTGCCGGCGATCAGGCCTACCTACTGCATTTTTATCGCACCGGCGAAAAAAAGGAGCTCAAGGATTTCTGGCCAGAGCACGTCCCGCTGCTCGAGCCAAAACCGATTCCCCAGTTCGTCCCTAGGAAGCGAACCTTCCGCATGGATGGAATCGTCATTTAGCAAAGACGGCAGCAGCGACTGAACATTCCACGCTGGGACTATTGGCGAGAGGTAGCTAACAATTCGTTCACCCGGCGAATTAACTCACTACGTTCGAGGTCGCGATATTTCTGCGGCAGCAGGCTTTTGCTGGTACATTCCAGCACCGCCACAAGGTTCTGCAAATCGATCTCCGTCGGATAGTAGGGCGGGATGAAATCTTCCAGAGTCGCCTTCACATCCTCGGTATCGACGGCTGTTTTCTTCAGCAATCGGCTTCGCAGTTCGCTGCGGATGAGCACGGCTTCGATATCCGCTCCCGAGAGACTTCCGGATTTCTGCAAGAAGAGCTTTTCCATTTCCTCGGGAAAGCGAGCCATGCCAATCTTTTTCTGCATGGCCTGCAACAGCGCGAGTCGTTCTTCTGCAGTCTCCGGATAGAAAAGCGCGATGTGTTCCTCCGCGCGGCCTTGGCGCTTGAGGTCGACGGGCAACAGATCCGGACGGCAGGTGAGAAGAAACCAGATAACCTTTCCGCGTAATTCCGTGTTGCCCATGAACTGCGCGATCTGTGCAAAAACACGGTTGCCCACGCCGCTGTCTCCCGAACTCGAGCGATCTCCGAGTTGTGCGTCGGCTTCATCGACGATCACGACGATCGGACTCATGGCCTTCAGCAGCGTGAGCACCCGCTCGAGGTTTCCTTCAGTAACGCCTTGCCACATACTGCGAAAATTCTTCAGGGTCACCGCGGGAATTCCCACTTCGCCGGCAAAACACGTGGTTATAAACGTTTTTCCGGTTCCGACAGGGCCGCAAATCACATAACCCATCGGCAAGACGTCGGTGTTTCCGGTGCGCACTGCGGCAGCGGCATCCTGGAGCTTCCGCTTTGCTTGATCGTTGCCGGCCACGAAAGAAAGATCGAAGCGGCTCTGCACAAATTCCAGCAAGCCACCGGATTCGGATTCGATCAACTCCTTTTTCCGCTGGGAAAGAAATTTTAATGTGAGGGCTTGATGGTTCTGTACGGTATGGGCGATCAAGCTGAAGAGTTGGACGCGTTTCAATCCGGCGCCCAGCTTGGCCAGCGTCTCAGCCGAGACCTCCGATCCATCTGGGAGCGCCTTGGCATTGAGTTGTGCGCGAATGAATTGCAGCCGCTCGTCGCCGTCAGGCAGCGGAATCTCTACGCAGGAAACGCCGGGATTCTGCACAATGCCTTGATTCAGCTCAATCTGATTCTCCGCGATCAGGCAGATCGTCAGGTCGGCACTAAGGAATGCGGGATTACGCGCCCAACGCTTCAAAATCACCAGTGAATTGCGATCCTCGGCGGACATGCCGGAAACATCGCCAGCGGGTGCGATCGTTTCCGCAAAATCCAGAATCAGTGCGATTTTTTTCCGATCCTGAATGCGCAGCCGCAGATAGTTGTCCAGCACGTTCAGCACCGCGTCGGGATTGCGCGGTAGTCCCTGCGCGTATGTAGTGCCGTGAAAGCTGTCGTAGCCTTCCAAGGCCCGCCGAAAATCCGCTTGCGTGGCGGGCGTGCCGAAACTCAATCCCCCGCGATCATAGTGAAGAATCAGGTCGCGTTGGCCAAAGAGCCCACTGGAGAGGAATTGTTCGAGGGGCAGGAACTCCGTGGAGTCTCGCTGGCGTAGCGGCACAAGGTCTCGCACATTGCCGTGCAGGACGAACATGGTGAACGAGCGCGAATAGTATTTTTCGGAAAGTTCGCGCGCCCAGACCGGCAGGGCGTCAAGAGCGGCGGTCGAGGAGGGCTGCAGTGTGCTCACTAGTTTTTCATCCGGGATCGGATTGGCGCGCTCGAAGCGCTAGGTGACGACTGCATCGGGAAAACTCCTTCCAGATCGGCACCCGTATTTCCAAAAATTGCTTCCACCTGTTGAACGGTTTGCTCGGTCTGTTCCACCTCGCGTACCAGATTATCGAGTTGATCGCTGACCTGCTGCGGGTCGCGCATGGTCACGGACTGATCGCGCACCAGATGTAGAGCGTCTTCGATGGCCGAGCATTGCGCGTCCACAATTTGCTGGTTTTCGCAAATCTTCTGATATTTTTCGAGGCGTTTGGTCAGGATTTCAACGCGTTTTTTGTTGATCTCCTGCACTTTTACCGGATCCTCGGTCATCGCGTTCTGCAACCCGTCGATTTCCTCTTGGATGTCGTCCGGATTCGTGCCCTTGAGGTATTGCTGTTGCTGCGTGGCCGCCAGCAGGAGCCGCGCATAACCATCGAGCAAGCCGTCCAAACGCGTATTCATTTGCTCGAGGAAAATCTTCGAAGTGGCGGAAAACTGAGAGAAATTGCCGCGCACGTTGGCGCACACCTGTGCCAGTTTCGCGTATCGCGCTTTGGCGTCCGGCGATAGACTCGCCAGCATTTGCGCATACTGCGCTTGCCGCTGCTGCAATTCTTCGCCAAACTTCCACGACCGAACTAGTCTCTGAAACCGCGTGTTTTGCGGCACGATCGCCAGATACATAAGCTCCACGCCACTGGCCAGAATAATCGGCAGAAGACTTCCGCTAACGATGGCGAACAAGCTGGCGCCCACGAGAGCGATCCAGTTGTACTGCAAATTAAATGCCGCTTTCACGAAGTTGACATCTTCGCGGTCGCCGGGCGTGGTCGGTGGCAGCTGGCCAGCAAAGTACATTTATATACTCACTCGCACCTGTCCATTTCCGGGAGCGCGGCGCAAGCGTCCCAGAACGTAACTTTGTAGCTCGTGAAACTCGTTGCGTTGCTTCAGTTCAAGAGTGCGGGGCCTCTCGAACGGCACCTGCAAGTCTTCCACAATCGTGCCGGGATGCGCGCTCATGATAAAGATACGGTCCGCCAAGTAAATGGCCTCTTCGACGTCGTGGGTCACAAAAAGAATCGTGCTCGCGGTTTCATCCCAGATCCGCAAAAGGAGTTGCTGCATCTCGCCCCGCGTCTGAGCGTCCAGCGCACCAAAGGGTTCGTCCATCAGTATTACCGCCGGTCGAACCGCCAGCGTGCGGGCGATGGCCACGCGTTGCTGCATGCCACCAGAAAGCGTCTCGGGATAGGCGTTTTCAAATCCGCTGAGGCCCACGGCTTGGATCAATTGCGCGACGGTTTCCTTGGATTTTTCTTTCGAGACGCCGTTGATCTTCAATCCGTAGGCAATATTATCCGCCACATTCAGCCAGGGGAACGAGGTGTATTTTTGAAATACCATGCCGCGATCTCTGCCCGCGCCATGCACCGGCTGCTCGTTCACCAGAATCTCGCCGGAGTCCGGCCGATCCAGACCGGCGATCAGCCGCAACAAGGTGGATTTTCCGCAGCCGGACGGGCCGAGCAACACGCGCAACTCTCCAATGTCGCGTCCCTCGCGGGAGTAGGCGTCCTGCACTTCAAAGTTTATGTTTTGCAAAGCGTCCACGGTTTTGCCGCCGGCCGCGACAAATGATTTCGCCACGTTGCGCACGACGATTTTCGATTTCTTAGCCTCCATGCTTCACCGCTTTTAGATGCGCGCTGGCGCTGGCAACCGCCGCGCCACTCGGCGCAAAAACCGAGGTCGCCTGCCTCCAGGGGAACAGCCGCTTTTCCAGGAAAGTGAGCAAAAACCTGAAAAGAAAAGCCGCTACGCCAATCGCGAAAATTCCCGCATACACTCTTTCAAAGTCGAGTACCTTTCGCGCCGCCTCCACCATGTAGCCCACACCTTTTCGCGCGTTCACCATTTCCGCCAGAATCACGTAGGTCCAACCAATATCGTAGAGAATACGGAAGGACGAAAAAATGGCCGGGAACGAAGCGCGGAACATCAGCCAGAGCACGTGCCGCCGCTTCGCACCCAGCGTATAAGCCGTTTCCAGAAGTGAGTTGTCCACGCGGTTGGCTTCTTCGACCACCACCGCCAGCAAATAGAAAAACATCCCAAACCACAGGAACGCGATTTTCATCGTCTCGTCCATCCCAAAAAGCGCGATGAACGCGGGCAAAAACGCGGTTAGCGGCATGGCCCGCATGGGGGCTGCGACGGGGTTAACCAACGCAAAGAGCCAGCCAAACGCGGCCATGAAAATCCCCAAGGGGATGGCAATCACCGTGCACCAGAGAAACGCCTGCGCAATTCTCCACCAGCTTTTCGCCACGTTCCCAAGCAAATCGTATTCCGTCCAGAGCCGGCCAAACGCGCGCGCCACACCGAGGGGCTTCGGCAGAGAGAA
>JBEKVU010000391.1:0-4466 GCA_049513775.1 Candidatus Acidiferrum sp. | reverse complement strand
CGGCCCCGTGGTGAGGTAGTGGGCTTCCGGATTCATGGGATTGGCGTATTGATTGGGATAGAAAGAGTTGGGAATCTCGCGCGCCAGCTTTTGCGCCACGGAATAGTAGCTGCGCGGATCTTCCGGTTCGACGGCGGTCGGGCAGACAATCACTTCCGCGCCCAAGGCTTTTAGCAGATCCACTTTTTCCTTGGATTGCTTATCGGTGATGGTGAAAACCATTTTGTAGCCGCGGACGGCCGCGACCAGCGCGAGGCCCATGCCGGTGTTGCCCGAAGTGCCTTCGATGATAGTGCCGCCCGGCTTGAGCAGGCCGCGGCGTTCGGCGTCGTCGATCATGGTGATGCCGATGCGATCTTTAACCGAGCCGCCGGGGTTGGTGTAGTCGGCCTTCACGTAAATCTGCGGGCGCAGGCCCTGATTGATGCGGTTGAGGCGCACGAGCGGAGTGCCGCCGATGGCTTCCAGAATGTTGTTACATTTCATCTAGTTTTCTCAAATGCGGCTTGCACAGTTTTGGCCTGCCACCAGCGCGGCGCACGACTGTGTCATAATTCTTTCAGTTTATCATGCGAAAGACAGGGGCGCAGCCGAGCGCGCCAGGGAGATTTCCATGCGGGAAAATATTTCCAGCGGAACGCCGTGGGAGCCGATTGTAGGGTATTCGCGTGCGGTAAAGGTGGGCAGCGCCATCGCGGTTTCGGGCACCACGGCCACCGGGCCGGACGGAAAGATTATTGGCGTTGGCGATGCCTATGCGCAAACGGTGCAAACCATAAGAAATATCGAGGCGGCGCTGGCCAAAGCCGGAGCGTCACTGAAAGACGTGGTGCGCACGCGAGTGTTTGTGATCAACATCGCGGAGTGGGAGAAAATCGGACGCGCGCACGGAGAGTTTTTCGGCACCATACGGCCGGCGACCAGCATGGTGCAGGTGAGCAAGCTCATATCTCCTGAAATGCTGGTAGAAATCGAAGCCGACGCTGTGCTGGAATCATAGGTGCGCTATGCCTCTCCCTCCGATCCTCTACGATTCGGTGATTGCGGATTTTTACGATACTTCTCCGCTGGTGGCGCGGCGAACGCAGGATATTCAGTTTTATTGCGACGTGGCGGCCAAGTGCAGCGGGCCGATTCTTGAGCTGGGCTGCGGCACCGGGCGAATCACCATGCCGCTCGCGCATAGCGGACAACGGATCACGGGCTTGGACATTTCGCAGAAGATGCTGGAGCGCGCTGCGGAAAAACGCGACAACCTGAGCGCGGAGCAGCGCGAACGCGTTCGGCTGGCGCAAGCGGACATGACGAAGTTCGATCTGGGTGAACAATTTCCGCTGATCATTATTCCGTTCCGCCCTTTTCAGCACTTGGTGACGGTCGACGAGCAGCTCGCGTGCTTGCACTGCGTCCGGCGGCATTTGACTCCGGGCGGCCAGTTGATCGTGGATTTTTTTCAGACCGACGCGGCGCGCATGCACGACCCGATGTTTCACGAGGAACATTTCGTTGCGGATTACGAAATCGATGGTGGCCGTACCGTGCGCCTTACGGAGCGCATCGCCGCGTTCCATCGTGCCGAACAGTGCAACGACGTGGAGATGGCCTTCACAGTGAAGGATGCCGGTGGCCGCGAGCAACGAAGCGTTTTTGCGTTCACCTTCCGTTATTTCTTTCGCTACGAAGTGGAACACCTTTTGGCGAGAAGCGGTTTTCTCGTGACGAACTTGTTTGGCGATTTCGACCGCTCTACGCTGCGCGACGATTCGCCGGAGATGATTTTCGTCGCGGAAACCCGGTAGGCGCAAGGGCTTCAGATGCTTCGCGGCTTACCACTTGGCGCGAACGCGATAGGTCAGCACGGCGGTGCCGTCTTTTTCGACGGGCACGTCGAACTGCGCGGCGAAAGCTCCGGTTTTCGTGTATTTGTAGCTGGACGAAAGCATCTCCCAGTCTCCGCCGATAGGTTCGTTTACCCGGACGACGATCGGCGTCTCCTTGTGATTGCGCAGCGTAATTTCGTATTCCATTTCCCAGGTGTGGGTATCGATTTTTTTGTAGTCAGTTTGCTTGCGCTCGGAGACGACGTCGAAGGCGTTCCCGATGTGAATGGTCACGTCCTCGTCTTTCGGCGTGTGTGCGATACGGTCTTCGCCGATAAACAGTACGCCGCCGCGCGAGTCTTTCTGATACACGCGAAAATTGCCCGCCGGCAGCGGCATGCCCAGCCCGGCTCTTTCGGCATTTTTGAATTTGTAGTAGACCATGACCGGATCTTTCAGGGGCGCGCCGGGAGCCTGCAGGCTGCGGTAGTAAGAATTTTGTCCGTTGACAATGTACAGTTTGTCGACGGGAACGTTGCTGCCCTCTAGCAGGCTGATCTGCTTCGTCTCTTTGTCTTCGACCGAGGTTTTTCGTCCGAGCGTGTACAAGTGATATTCGCTGAAGCTTTCCTGCTGGAACTGGTCAGCCGGCCTCGGTGCAGCAACCGCCATCATCGCTTTGGCGGCCTCAAATCGGCGCGGCTCCGGCAAGCGGTTCAGATCGCCTGCGACGAGTTGCAATTTTGCGTTGTGAAACGCCGTACCGCTGTTGTTGCCGATCGTCACCCAGCCGTCGAGGTCCGCGGCTTTATCGTCGCGCGCGACGGTGAGCACGTAATCGGCATTCCAGGTCAGCCCATTCGCCAAATACGAGGTTTCAATCTGCTGCTTGTGCGCCCCGGAATTTTCCAGCGACATCAATAACGTCGGGTGGTCGTAAAGATTCGCGGGCACATCGGGGAAGTGATAGCTCTCTACCTGCGGGTTGGTGACGATGTCGTTGCCGATCTTCCAGACCGTACCGTTATTGTCGGACAGCAGCGTGGCCTTTATTTCTTCGCGCTTGGTCGAGTTATTGTCCAGATACGAGCGCTCCAGCGTGATTTCCTTGCCCACATATTTATGCAGCAGCTTTGCGGGCTCAAGCAGATCGTACTCGTAGTTCTGCTCGGTGACGTCGAGCTTGGCGGGATCGGTAAGCGACCTAAAATGCACCGTGGCAGGATTCACGGTTGCCGCAATATCCATGAATTTCAGCCGAAATGCGCCACTCGGCAAGGAGAGCTGCCGCACGTCGCGCACCAGCGCGATATTCGAGTTGTACACCGTCACCGCCAGTTCCGTCTGGTCATTCAGGCTGGTGGACGAGTCCGGCTCTTGTGGCCTGGCCGCCAGCACAGCAGCGCCCGCCGCGCAGAGAACCCCCGCGCCAAGAGTTAAAACAACTTTTGTTTTTGCTTTGGTAAGCCTCGGTCGCATCGCTTGCACCTCTCGGGAAAAGTTGCCCTTCCGGAGTTAGAACGGTGGCCCGCAGAATTCTTGCACGCGAAATCCGGGGCCATGCGTCGCGCCTACGGATTGGCCACACGCGTCCAGCTAGCGCCACCATCACTGGTAACAAAATTATTTTTCTTGCCTACATCCCAAACCGTAGCGTGCAGCGCGTCCGCCGCCGACAGGCCACCAACATCCCCGGCAATGGGCGAGGTAATTTTGCTCCAATGCGCGCCGCCGTCGATGGTCCGCAGAATCGTCCCCGCATGCCCGAAAACCCAACAAACAGCTTCGCTCGGCGCGGTCCCGGAATCGAGAATCACCGAAACGCCGCTGTTTTGCCGCGTCCAGCTTGCACCAGCGTCTGCGGACTCTTCGATCACGCCTGGGTTGCCGACCCGCCAAATAACGTTGCCCCCCGGCGCGGCAATCATGTGGATATTCTGAATGCTGGCCATGTTGCGAAACCCTACCACCCCCTTAGCCGCAGCTCCTCCCGTTCCCGCCTGTAAGTTCATCAAGGCGGTAGATGCGTCTTGCGCGTCTCGCGCTTGCGCTTCTTTGTCTTTCATCTTGTCCGCGTCATATTGCGGTTTCGGCGGTGCAGCGGGAGCAGCGGCCATTTGGGACGTTTGCAATTCCTGCCCGCTCGGCAGGGGAAGCTGGCTGGCCCCTGAAGCTGGTGTACTAACGGCGGGGGCTTCGGACATTACTTGAACGGTTTGGGTTGCCGCCTTGGGGGCCACAGACTCGGCACGGGAATCGGCCTGCGCGGTCGATTTTTGCGCCTCCGTGCCGCCCGATAGCCCAGCCGATCTGCCGTCGCGCGGGACGGCCTTGTACTCGATCATCGGCGGCGGCTGCTTGACGGATGATTTCTTCTCCGCTAGCGCGTCCAGCTCCGTCGAGCTGCGCGTTCTGTCGTATGTCATTTTCGGCGCTGGGATACTTTTTAGATCGCCGCTGTCTGAGCGCTGATTTAAAGGCCCCTCGACCGGTTGGTTTGGCTGGCGATTTTCCGCGATCTGCTGTTCCACCTTGTTTGAAAAATGTCCTGGACGCGGACGTATAGCTATCCATACCAGCAAAGTGGCGGCGATGGCACCGGCCGGCACGATCCAAAAGCGAATTCCCGATCGTCGCTTCGCGGCC
>JBEKVU010000390.1:0-8348 GCA_049513775.1 Candidatus Acidiferrum sp. | reverse complement strand
GAATTATATTATTGGCTGTCTTTCCGGAAGCGCGAGATTCTTCCTGTGGTTTGGCGGAATTAAAGGCGACAAAAAGCTGGGCATGGAAGAAGTGGATAAGACTGCCGTTGAGGGACGTTACCTGCAGGGCTTCGCGCAGATTTTGCTGGCCCTTTCTTCGCGGCGCGAAAAGCAAAATGCGCGCGCCGAAGCGTTACTGAAGACGCTCACGGAGGAATTTCCTAAGAGCGCACTTTTTGCCGCCGAGTACGCCAAGGTGCGGGGGCGTCCGGTACCTGCGCAGTTGGTACCCGCCGCGCAGTAGCTCCCTCGCACAATGAAAACTTGCGGTATAGTTGCTCGCCCAAATTTCGCGCCGCTAGTTCGCGTATAGATCGGTCGTTTGTAGTTTCAGGCGTTGCTCGCCTGACCCACCGGAGGTGGTTCGATGTTCGAGAAAAACATGTTCAAAGGCCGCGCCATTTTTCTTACCGGCGGAGGCACCGGCTTGGGGCGCTCTATGGCCTTGCATTTCGCTTCGCTGGGCGCGCGCGTGTTTATCACCGGACGGCGCGAGGAACCGCTGAAGGAAGTCTGCGCGGAGATTGCCAGCACCGGCAGAGAAGCTGCTTACGCCACCTGTGATGTGCGCGACTATGCCGCCGTCGAGGCCGCCGCCGATAAAGCCTACGAAGCATTTGGCCATATCGATACGCTTGTGAACAACGCCGCGGGAAATTTTATCGCGCGCACTGAGAAGCTTTCTCCGAACGCCTTCCACACCGTGGTCGCGATCGTGTTGAACGGCTCATTTCACTGCACGCAGGCGTTCGGCAAGCGCTGGATCGCGGCGAAGACTCCCGGGAACATTTTGAATATCGTCACCACGTACGCTTCGGCCAATGCCGGCTCGGCATTCGTGGTGCCCTCGGCGTGCGCCAAAGCCGGGGTGCTGGCCATGACCACTTCGCTGGCCGTCGAATGGGCCAAATATCACATCCGCATCAATGCCATCGCTCCCGGGCCGTTTCCGACCGAAGGCGCGTGGTCGCGCTTGATGGCCTCCAAACAATTTGAAGAACACGCCAAAGACAAAAATCCCATGAAGCGCTTCGGCCGCCACGAAGAGCTAACCAGCCTGGCAGTTTTCCTGCTGAGCGACATGGCGCCCTACATCAACGGCGAATGCGTGGTCATCGACGGCGCCCAATGGCTGCGCGGCGCCGGCGAATTCAACGACCTGCTCATGCTCCCCGATTCCACCTGGGAACAAATGGAAGCCGCCCGCCCGAAAAAATCCTGACGCAGTCCTAGATCAGATCGCATTGTCGCGCCGAACCAGCTGAGCCTTGCAATTGCGGTGCGCGGGGCGCTGTGCTAGCATCCGCGCGTCAGCCCTTCGCTTTGGGTTGCACAACGTCGGAGAGCGCTCAGGGTTTTGCTCGTCCTTCGCCCGGCACCCGCCGGACCCAGGTACAACAAACGCTCTGCTAGAACAGGGCACGTTCTCCCCCGCAAACAGAATCGCCAGGCTCACCCCGTCGCTTTGCGCGGTGGAATCGCCGTCTCTGCGACCTCGAGGCAGCCTCGCTACGATCGCTACGAGGAGGCGTTATGAAAAGCTATCTCACCAATGACATTCGCAATGTTGGCATTGTCGGCCACGGCGGCACCGGGAAGACGCAACTGGTGTCGTCGTTGCTATACACCGCGGGAATGACGCCGAAGTGGGGAAAAGTCTCGGAAGGCAATACCACCACGGATTGGGATGAAGAAGAGATTGCGCGGAAGATTTCGATTCAGACGGGACTGGCGTTTGCGGAGTGGCCGAGCACCTTGTGCGGGCCTGCTCCGAACAATAAGGTGAAAATAAATTTCTTGGATTTGCCGGGATATTCGACCTTCATCACCGAGAGTAAAGCTTCGCTGATTGCCGCGGATTGCGCGCTGATTACCGTCGATGCACATGGTTTGTGCTGACCTGGATGGACCGCGAGCTGGCGGATTTTGAGCGCGCGATGGAATCACTTACCTCCATATTTGGCAGGACGGTGGTCGCGCTGCAACTGCCGATTGGCTCGGAGCGCGGGTTTCGCGGGGTCATCGATCTAGTGTCCATGAAGGCGCATTTTTATACGCCAGACGGGGACGGCAACCCGAAGATTGAAGAGATTCCCGATGCCTTGATCGACGAAGCAAAGGAAGCGCACGAGAAGATCGTGGAGATGGTGGCCGAGGGCGACGACGAGATGATGGAGGAGTTTTTCCGCGAAGGAACGATTCCGATTTGCGATTTAATTCCCGGCGTGCGCAAGGCCATCGTTTCAGAAAAGATCATTCCGGTGCTGATGGTTTCTTCGTTGCACAACGTGGGAACGGCGAGTTTGCTGACGTTTATCGCGGACTGCTTTCCGCATCCTGATGAGCATGCGCAAGTGGGCTTCACGGACAAGGATGGAAAAGGCGAGCGCGTCGAAAGGAAGTATGACGATGGACAGCCGTTGTCGCTGTTCGTCTTCAAGACGCTGGCGGATCCTTTCGCCGGGCGCATCAACTACTTCAAGGTGAAGAGCGGCGTGTTGAAGAACGATGCGACGCTGCTTGATTACAACCGCGGAAACGCGGAGAAATTTCAGCATTTGCAGGTGGCGCAGGGTAAAGTTTTGACCGAGGTAATTGAACTGCACGCCGGCGATATCGGAGCCGTGGCGAAGCTGAAGGAGTGCGCCACAGGGGAGACATTAGGCGATAAGAGCGCGCCGATTTTTTATGAGGCGGCGCATTTGCCGGAGCCTTCGATCACGTTTGCCATTGAACCCAAGACACGCGCGGACGAAGACAAGATCGGCGTTTCCATTCACAAGATTCTGGAAGAAGATCCCGCGCTGCATTTTTCTCGCGATCCGCAGACCAAGGAGTTTCTGTTGGCGGGGACCGGGCAGCAGCACATCGAAGTGGTGGTGGCCAAGCTGCACAAGCGTTATCACGTGGATTTGACGCTGAAGCCGCCGAAGGTGGCGTATCGCGAAACGATTCGCGGCAAGGCGGATGTAGAGGGCAAGCACAAGAAACAGTCCGGCGGACACGGCCAATACGGTGTGTGCCGCATCAAGATGGAGCCGGCCGAACGCGGCGCAGGCATCGAGTTTATTGACGATGTGTTTGGCGGCGCGATTCCAAAGAACTGGATCCCGTCGGTGGAACGGGGAGTTCGCGAAGCGGCGGCGCGAGGCTTCCTGGCCGGATTTCCGGTGGTGGATTTCCGCGTGAGTCTATACGACGGAAAATATCACGACGTGGATTCCTCGGACATGGCGTTCCGCATCGCGGGTTCGCTGGCGTTCAAGGAGGCGATGAAGCTGGCGCGTCCGGCGCTGCTCGAACCGATCATGCACGTGGAAGTGTATGCGCCGGATCAATACTCCGGAGACCTGATGGGCGACATCAGCGCGCGCCGCGGCCGCATTGCTGGAAGCGAAGCGCGGGCGCACAACGTGGTGATCAAGGCGCAGGTGCCGTTCGCCGAAATGCTTACCTATGCCAACGATCTAATTTCCAAGACGCAGGGCCGCGCATCGTACACCATGGAATTTTCGCATTACGATTACGTGCCCAAAGAAGTGGAAGACAAGATCGTGGCGGCGCATAAGGCCGCGCATGGCGAGCAACTGGTCGAAGAAGAAGTCTAGTCAGCAATTACGGCGAGAAAACAGAGCAGATTAGCCCCTTGAACAGCCGGTAGAAACGCTCCTGAAAACCTTCCGCAATCGAGCGCCAAGCTTCCTGGGGGCTACAGGTGCCTCCTCAAGTCGGGACGCCGCACGACTTTGGGTCACGCCCGGCTAAGCCAGCCGCCGCATGCCGCGCTCCTACAAACTGCCTAGGAGTTCGCCGCGGGCGGCGGCGATTTGTTTGCGTTGGTTATTCATGCCGAATGCCGGGATCAGGCGCGGGTAGAATGGGCCCAAGTCTTTTATTTGTCCTTCCAGCGCCTGGAGTCTTATCTCGGACTGGTCCGGGGGTAGACGATAGGCTTCGGAAACCGCCAGCACAAATTTATGGAAGGATTCCCGTTGCTGAGGGGATGGGACTACAAAATCGTCCGGCACAGGCACGCCCATGACTTCTGTGTAGACCCGGGCGGGATTCTTAGCGGCCGAGAGCTGCTCGACAAAAACCTCAGTGCCGTAGGAATCCAGAAAGAAGGCTTGGCCCCAATCGAAACCGGTTTCCGGCAGCGCGCGAATGGCTTTGCCGATTTGTTGACGATCCGCGGGTGAGACTTTGCCGGACTGAACAGCCTGAGTGAGGGCCCGTAAATTTTCGACAAGAGCGGGCTTGGCGGCCAGCGCGAAAATTAAGGAACCGCCCGACGCAACGTCCTGCGAGAAACGTACGCCAGCCAGCCAGGTCGCTACCGCGGCACGTTCATCGCCGCGGGCCGCTTGTCGCACCCCATAGAGTGCATTCAGTGCGCCCATGACTCGCGCTTTGGGAGCGACGGCGATCGAAGCGGTTGCGCCGGCGCTATATTCTGCTCCCCAGTCGCACTCAGGAAGCTTCGTGGCGCGCTGCATCTGCTGGATGGCGGTTTCATTCGCGTCGATGACGGGTCCGAGTTTTGATTCGTCCCAAACGGCGGCGCCGGCGATCATTTGTTCTAGGAGGGCGCGCGTGTCGGAGTTCGCGGGCAGATCCTGCATGTCTCCGAAGGCTTGCCAATAGCGCAACGCGGCGTTGCGGGTCTCGGGTGGAATCTTGAATTGGGCAAAGGCTCCAGGTGCCCATGAAAGAAGAATGACGAGCAGGGTGATTGGCTTTGATGTTTTGCGCATCCGTTCTCCTTGAAACCTAATCCTTGGCGAGGACGCTGAGCAGGCTGCCTGGATGGGTAAAGCTGGGCAAAGTGTTTGGTGCGGCGGCGAAGAGGGCGGCGTCGAATTTGGCAGGGTCCTCGAGGGCTAGGCGCTGCAGCTCGGCGCGGGAATAGTTTCGATTGATTCGTGAGGACGGGGAACTCCCGGCGAAGGCTTGCGACGGTGACAGTATTTCGCCCTGCTGAAAGGATTGCGTTGATAAGTGCTGGGAGCGCGGAGAGGCGAACCAGAAACCGCTTCCGCAGGCGATTATCACGATGGCGGCTGCGGCTAATCTTTGCCAGTTCCACGGATTGGCGACGAGCATTTCGGGAAAGGCTTGCGGTCGAGTGGGCTCGAACTCGCGAAGAAATTCTTCAAATCTCTGGTCGTGATTTTGCATGGTCAGTCCTCAGTTCGACCAGTTTCCGTCCTGCCCGAGCTGCGGTACGGCTTGAGACGATTGCGTAGTTTTTCGAGCCCGTAGCGGTAGCGGGAGGCTACGGTGTTGAGCGGGGTGCCGGTGGCGGAGGAGATTTCATCGAGGGTCAGGCCGCTCCAGATGCGCATGATTACGACTTCGCGCTGTTCGTCGGGAAGTTCGGCTAGGCTGGATTGCAGGGCTAGGGCGGCTTCCTGGTTTCCACCGCGATGCGAAAACCAGTGCTCGGCCATCTCCAGCGGTGCGTCGCGTTTCATGGTTCTGCGCCTGTTCAGGGCGGTGTTGCGGACGGCGCGGTAGAGGTAGGCTAGCGGCGCGTCCGGAGTTTCCGTTTCGCCACGCAATAGTTTTAGAAAGACCTGCTGCACGGCGTCCTCCGCCTGACTGCGATCTGGGCCGAACGAGCGGGCGTAGGCTAAGAGCGCTGGGCCGTGGCGTTCGTAGAGCTGGCGCACTGCTTCTGGGCCGAGTTTGTAGGGCGTCAAGTTTGCCGTCCCGGTGGTGCGCTAGCAGTTATATGACACTCGAGGAGAGCGGTTTTGTCTAAGTGGAGGCGGCGGTTCGTTAGGCCGAACCCGCTGGGCGGGCTAGGTGAAGTGTTCGGCGGGTACAAACCGCGCAGCATGCTGCGCCACTACAAGGCTCGTGGACGTTGCCCCGGCTCGGGAATCGCGAAAGGATGCTGGTTTTGGCGATGGCGGAGCCGAGGGTCGAGGGCGGATCGGTTTGCGCGGAAGTACGATTCTAACGCAGAGGGCCACAGAGAGGAGGGCGGAGTCAGGTGGTTCGATTGGGCCTGCTTAGGGGATACGGGGGGAATCCCAACAGCGGCGTCAAGCCGCCGCACCCCAAAATAAAAACGGGCGGGCCGCTTTGGAGCGCCCCGCCCGAAATTTTCCAGTCGAAGTGGTTACAGCGGCTGGACGTTCGACGCCTGCAAGCCCTTGGGGCCGCGGACAACTTCGAATTCAACCGCTTGGCCATCGTTCAACGACTTATAGCCATCAGCCACGATAGCGGAGAAATGGAGCGCTGGATGAATCCAAAGCCCTTGCTGGCGTTAAACCACTTCACTGTTCCTTGTTCTTTGCTCACTGCTGTGTCTCTTTTCAAGAATTAAGCTATTTGGTGCTGCGGTACGTCTTGGCCGCCTTTAGGGGCGGTATAAAACAAAAAAGCCGCAAGAGTTACCTTGCGGACCTTTACGAATTTCCAAAGGCGATACAAGAGCAACAAACGCAACAAGAAAGTACCACGGTAAAGGGGAAAATGCAAGGGAAATCGGAGCGGAAGGAAAGTCCTTGGCCGATTGTTTCGACTAACGGCATAGTAAAACCTTTAGTATGTGCAAGCTACACCGAATCGGGGGGGGGCAGATCGGAATGCAAGAATCGCGGCGCGATCCAAGACGGTGACGTGCAAATGGTTTACAGATGCTTCTCGGTTTCTCCAATGTAAGAAGTGCCCATTTTCATAGACTGATGCTTAACGCCCGGGGCAGCCTTTTTTGTGGAGGCCGTGGCGATTTTGCTCTTGCTTGGACTCTTGCTGGATTTCGAGATGCTCTTTTTCTTGATTGGCATGGTGATTTCCTTTCGGGCGGAAAACCGCCGACGAGAATGTATCACGACTGCAGGAGCTCCGGTGTGTCGCGGGGCTTATTTCGACCGGGGCCAGAACGATTTTTGCGGAGGTGCCGCGCACCAGGACGTGTGGTGTTTGCGACAACCCCTGGGGCGGCATAAAGCATTGACCCGGGCAGCGAAGGGTACATACCATGGGGAGATGAAGCGCCAGCCGTCCCTGCCTGTTAAAAACAATCGAAGGGTATGGTTGAAAATTTCTCTGCTGCCGTTGCTGGCTGTGGCGGCGGGCGGGTGTGAGGATGGAGCCCGGCGGCCGGCGCAGGCGCACGCGCCGGCGTCTGGGATGGCGTTAGTCGATCCACCGGCGGGAACGGCAACGAGAGTAACTGCTGGCGAGACGCCGGGAGGCGGAAGGGCGTCGCAAAATCTGCCGGCGGGCGTAACGCTGCCGCTGAGGAATCCGGCACAACATGCGAGCGTTTCGTTGCTGCCTGCCGTGCCGAGCGGGAAAGAGTATTTGCTGGCGCGGGTGGAGGCGAAGTTTGCCTCTGGGGAACAGAATTACCGCGCGGGGCATCTGGAAGCGGCACGCAAGGATTTCGATGACGCGGTGGACTGGCTGCTCGAGAGCGGGTACGACCCGGCAAGTGATGCGCGGCTGAATGAACTGTTTCACCGCGTGGTGGATACCGTGTACGCGGACGAGTTGCAGGCGTTTCGCGCCGGGGACGGGTTCAGCGAGCCGCCGGCAGTGCCCGCGGCGATTGACGAAGTGGCGGAGATGACTTTTCCCGTGGACCCGCAGCTGAAGGCGCGCGCGGAAGAGGCGGCGAAAAACATTTCGCACGATTTGCCGCTGACGGTGAATGACGAAGTGCTGTCGTTTTTGAATTTTTTCCAAACGCCGCGCGGGCGCGCAATTGTAGAGACCGGTTTGCGGCGCGCGGGGCGTTATCGCGGGATGATTCAACGGGTGCTCGGGGAAGAGGGCGTGCCGCAGGACTTGATTTACCTGGCGCAGGCGGAGAGCGCGTTTCAGCCGCTGGCGCTGTCGCGGGCCGGAGCGCGGGGGATTTGGCAATTTGTGGCGTGGCGCGGCAATGAGTATGGACTAAAGCATACCTGGTGGGTGGACGACCGGCAGGATCCGGAGAAAGCCACGCGGGCGGCGGCGCATCATTTGCGCGATTTGTACGGGATGTTCGGCGATTGGTATTTGGCCATGGCGGCGTACAACTGCGGACCGGGAAACGTGTCGAAGGCCGTCGAGCGGACCGGGTATGCGGATTTTTGGGAATTGTACCGGCGGAACGTGCTGCCGAAAGAGACCAAGAATTACGTCCCGATTATTCTGGCGCTGACGTTGATTGCCAAGGATGCCGCGCACTATGGCATTCATGTGGAGCCGGACGCGCCGGTGCCGTATGACGTGGTAAAGCCGGGGCGGGCTATCGATTTGCGGCTGGTGGCGGAGACCATCGACGT